>CALIMD010000155.1 GCA_938028645.1 uncultured Alphaproteobacteria bacterium | reverse complement strand
TGTAATCTAGAAGAGTTCTCGGATCCAAAACTTGTTGAGGTGCTTAATGACCTGCAGTCGGCTGGTGAAGCTAAACTCGCTGAAGTGGAGATCTCTCCTAGTTCTATCAACGCTAATTTTAGTGCTGATATGTGTTATCTTGGACAGATCCATAATCTTCGCGTAGCTATCGAGTGTGATTGGACTACCGGCGACCTCGCTGCGGCCTTTGCCGATGCTTATTGTCAGGAATTTGGTAATACGCTGGGAAACATACCGGTAATTTTAGTCAGTCTTCAGGCAACTGTTTCCGCGCCACCACCTGGGCAGTTAAATAGAATTCCCCAGACGCTGAGGTCTGGTAAAGCTATCCCGTTTGCTCAACGCAATATTTATTTTGGAGAATGGTGCGATACTTCTATCTATCATAGAGACCACCTTTTTCCCGGAACAACTCTACAAGGGCCCGCGGTTGTTGAGCAGTTGGATGCCACTATTGTTATCGAGCCCGGTATGGTTGCAACTGTAGATGCCCTTAATAATCTTTTAGTCGAGATGCTTCCATGAGCGCAACTGATCCCATCACATTAGCAGTTGTGCGCGGGGCTTTGCATCAGATTGCAGATGAGATGGATCTGCACTTAATTCACGCTGCCATTTCACCGATTATTTCGGAAATGCATGATTGCGCTCACGGCATCTATGATGCGCGAAACGGTGAGACTATTGCTCAGGGTGGATTCGGTCTTCCAATGTTTTTAGCAAACATGCAGTACACCGTTCAAAATTTACTTAAACATGTTGAGGAAGATGGCGGCTTTCAAGAGAATGATATTTGGATAGTTAACGATCCCTACATTAGCGGCACGCATTTGCAAGATGTGGTTTTAGTTGCACCATATTTTTATGAAGGAAAGTGCCTGGCGTTACTCGCAAACACAGGTCACTGGATGGATATAGGTGGCGGCACTCCAGGAGGTTGGGCACCGCAAGCACGCGAAATCCATCAGGAAGGAATCATTATTCCACCTTTGCGCATTGTCCGCGAAGGCAAACGAAATAATGAGGTAATCAATTTAATTCTTGCGAATTCGCGTTTACCTAGTCAGATAGAAGGCGATCTAGAAGCGATGATGAACGTTTTCAATAGTGGATTTAAGGGACTTAATGATTTGGTCAGTCGCTATGGTATCCACGAAGTTAGCGCATGCATAGATGAAATGATGATACGGTCTGAGCAGCAAATGCGTGACCACATCGCTGCTATTCCAGATGGTACTTACAGTTTTGCTGATTGCTTTGATAATGATGGGGTTGTCGATGCGCCATTGCCTGTAAAATTGGCGGTAATTATTGAGGGCTCCAATATGCATTTCGACTTCACTGGTACCTCAATCGCAGCAACTGGCCCGTTGAATATGGCGGAGACTACCACGCGGTCTTTGGCATTTGTTGCTCTCAAGCATATTTTTCCTGATGTGCCAGTGAACGGAGGCGCCTTCCGGCCAACAAAATTTACGGTGCCAAGTGGCTGTATGTTAGCAGCGCAATATCCTTCTCCGGTTTGCGGCTACACCGATGTAATTAATAGAGTGATTGATGTTGTCTTCGGTGCTTTGGCACAAGTAATACCAGAATTTACTCCTGCTGCACCTTTTGGAACCGCTGGGGTCACCACAGTTTCTGGGTATAATGAGGATGGAAGATATTATGTCGCAGTCTATCCTGCACCTGGAGGTTATGGCGGTAGTTCGGCTAGTGACGGTCTCACAAATGGTACGTTGCCAAGTTCACTCGCAGGATTTATGTCGGTTGAAATGTCCGAGCATCGGTATCCACTTCGCTTTGATTATTATGCTATTCGTGAAAACTCTGGGGGAGCTGGTGAGTATCGCGGCGGCTGCGGTACCCGGTATGGTATTCGAGCGCTTTCAGATTGTGTCGTTTCGGTGTTGGGTGACCGACACGACCATCCTCCCTTTGGTATAGCTGGCGGCCAAGCAGCAGGGCAGTTCCGCGTTAACTTCGAATTGGATGGCAAAAGTAGCACGCCGTTGATGCGTAGCAAAGCTGATAAGATTGCTTTAAGTACGGGAGACGCTGTCCATATTGAAACGCCGGGAGGAGGTGGTTTTGGTGACCCATTGAAGCGACAAAGAGAGGAAGTTAGAAGAGACCTTGTTAAGGGATTCATATCTAGAGATATAGCAAACAACCAATACGGTTATAAGGATTAACTGCATGTGCAACCGACACAATAAAAACAAAGTGGATATCATACGTCGTTTGTTGGTAGCAGACCTCTTATATTTTAGAAATATACTTTATTTCTTAATCGCCGGGGGTTTTCAAATTCACAACTTTGTTAACGAGTTGAATTCATTAATCATTATGTTTTAGGCAGACGTCGAGCTGCTCAAAGCCACTAAAGCAGCATTCCATACGGCGTATTATTCTGCCATATGCTGGATCAACAAACGGAAAGATTGATGATTTGTGGTCATATAATCTCCAAAAAGCTGTCGTGTCTGGGTGAACTGTAGTAGCTGGTATTGTAATTACTCATTCTCAAAAAAATTAAAATACGAAAAAAATTAATTTTTTAGCAAACAACTGCAAAATATTTTGCTTATTTTCACCTTATTTTCGAATAATAAAGAAATATTTTGCTTTTATGTTAAAGTGTTGGTCATAGCTAACAAACTAACTAGTTAAGAGCGGCAGTGAAAGGCCAAGGTGAAATGGTAGCGGAAATTTTTATGATCCACGAAAACCCCGAATGGTTGCCACCTTTTGCAGCCGCGTTTGCAGATAGGAATGCGCGTTTCATCGACTGGAATATGGCATATAAACATCTTGATCTTTGGCAAATACCACCGGAAGGAGTGTTCTATAACCGCATGAGCGCATCGTCATTTACACGCGATCATGATCGGGTTCCAGAATTGACAAGCGTTACTCTGGCTTGGCTCGAACGGCACGGACGACGCGTTATTAATGGTAGTCGTGCTCTGCAATTAGAAGTGAATAAAGGGGCCCAATACGCAGCGCTTGAATCATCTGGAATTACTGTGCCGCGGACCCTGTTTGGACTGGGTTTGCCAGCAATTATAAGATTGCTCGACCGATTTGGTGACGGACCAGTCATTTTAAAGCCAAATCGTGGCGGTAAAGGTAGTGGTGTTTTTGGCTTTGAAACAACCGCGGCCGCGGTCGCTGCCATAAAAGCCGGCGACATTGAGCCGTCAATCGACGGCGTCACATTGATTCAAAGCTACATACAATCCCCACGCGGGATTGTAACCCGAGCCGAATTCATAGGTGGTAAATTTCATTACGCTGTTGAGATTGATGCGACCAAAGGCTTTGAATTATGCCCTTCTGAAGTCTGTCAAATGCCGGGTAAAGAAGCACCGCCACAATTCACCATTATAGACTCTATCGATACCGAGCTGCAAAGCGGCTTTGAAGCCTTTCTTGAAACCAACGACATTGACATTGCCGGGATTGAGTTCGTCACAGACGCCAGTGGCAATAACTATACCTATGACGTTAATACAAACACTAATTATAATCCTGACGCAGAGAAAATTGCTGGTCGAAATGCGCCAGCCGCAGTCGCGCAGTTTTTAATCACCGAACGTGATCGACATCTGTCTCGAGCCGGCACGAAGGCGTCGGCACGACAACGGCTTGTCACCTCCATATCAGCACCCGCCTTAAAAGCTGCTGAGATCGGAACGCCGCCACTTTAGATCCGTTTTTTATTCTGATGTTCTGTACTTTTTTTGCTTTCGAACTATATCACCGTAGTGAGCTTGATATACGCAACATTGTTAAGCGTTCTTGGGCGCTTTAAAGGCTGGAAGAACAACGGAAACGGTCTGGATCGTTGGTAATAGAACGGCGGTTGTTCTGCTTCCAAGGCCAACTGAGTTTGTTTATTTGATATTGGGACATTTAGGCATGGCGTTCCCCCGCCTTGTTCTTTGTAAATACGAGGCTTAGAATGCATTTTCGATACTTATTACTTACCCGTTTTATTGTTATTAACTTTTTTTTTGGAGCATTGATCTTGGCTGCCTTTGGGCAGGGTTGGCTTGATACGATGATCTCTGCGCGTTTGGCTGAATTAACTTTGATCATCGTGGCAGTATTCCTTTATGGCCTAGCCGCTTGCGGTTGGAAGATTTGGCGTTTAACAGTGGAGTTGAATGGTTTAGCAACGGAGAGGCTGCCCGACGATAACCCCCTGACGCGTTATTTGGACCATGTAGAGGCTTCGGATTCGCAAAGCCGTGCGCTTCAAGCGGTCACCCTTCGCCTTGAACTAACTGACCGCATCGTATCCGTCCGGCATATCGCCAATACTCTTATTTTTCTTGGTTTGATTGGCACCGTCATCGGATTTATCATTGCCCTATCAGCGGTTGACCCGAATACTGCGGCTGACGCCGAGAACGTTGCCTCTGTTATCGCCACTCTGATCGATGGAATGTCGGTAGCCCTTAACACAACATTGGTCGGTGCCACACTGTATCTTTGGTTGACTGTTAACTACCGGGTATTGACCAGTGGCACTGTTAGCTTGATCGCCGAAGTCGTTTATATCGGAGAACGTCGTGCATCACCTTGACGAACTGGATGAAGATAATTGGGGTACGGTTTTCCGTGATGTTATTCTACTTGCGTTAATTGGCTTCGTGGCCATGGTCATTATCATGCTGCCGCATATAAAACCGACCGAAGTGGAGACCCAGGACCATAAAGCGCCCGGTAACGTTATCGTTGAACTGCACTGGCCGAGTAACCAGCCCTTTGATGTCGATCTTTGGGTCAAAGCGCCCCGCGAGGCGCCGATCGGATTTTGGAACATGGGTGGCGAGACGTTTAATCTTTTGCGTGACGACCTGGGCTCTGAGGCTGATGTCACTAACGAGAATTACGAGATTAGTTATAGCCGCGGGATTCCTGCCGGTGAATATATTGTTAATGTGCACCAATACGGTCCATTACCGGTTGGTACGCTTGTTAATGCCAAAGTAGTCGTCAGTGTTCGGACGCAGTGGGAGGCTGCTCGCCAGATTCTTACCACTGATGTAGAACTATCTCGCCAGGGGCAGGAGGTGACGGCTTTTCGGTTTCGCTTAGATCAAGAGGGTTCCCTCGTACCGGATAGCGTCAACAAGCTCAGCCGGCGTCTGGTAACTGAGGAGTAACATCATGGATATTTTGTTTTTCATGTTTCTAGCGGCTGGCGCCACCGCCATGGGACTGGCTATGTTGGCGATTTGTGCACCTCGCCCAACGCGAGTGCGTGTTATTGCCAGCGGTGTTGTGGTTCTATTCCTGCCGACGGTGTATTTCCAATTCACCGAGTTGCTCTCCAAGCCGAAGCCAATTGCCTTTGAATGGTACGAGCGGGAGCAGGCCAAAGTCGAAGTTTTAGCAGTAAGCTTGCATGAAGGTGAAGCAATTTATCTCTGGCTTAGGTTTCCTGATAGCCGTGAGCCCCGCTCCTACGTTGCGCCATGGAATGTGAAAGTGGCCGAGAAGTTTGAAAAGGTTCTAGAAGAAGCTGTTAAACAGGACGGTAAGGTGGAAATGCGTGACCCATTTTCGAAGCGGAGCTTGCAGGATTGGGGCGATCTATCAGTGGAAATTATACCGCCTCCAGTACCACCAATGAAACTGCCGCAAATTCCTCCACCGGTGAGGAAAATCTAGTTTTATTTATCAATTTTAAAAAGTCGCGTTTAATGACCCAATGTTGACATTTGGGTTTTACTTTTAGTGTAGGGTAATCAGTGGGTAGTTTTCTTTTTAATTACTCTTTTATAAAGGATAATTATTTATAAAACTTAAAGAATTGTTTCAATAGCTTAATGATGACGGAATGGTGGATTAAATGTCTGATTTACGGATAATAATAGGGGAGAATGAGTTTAGGGCCAGGTTTGAATCGGAAAAATCTCCTGACACCTGCAAGGCGTTCAGGTCTGCATTGCCATTTGTGAGTAAAATAATTCATGTAAGATGGAGTGGTGAAGCAGTATGGATTCCTCTCGGTGACCTCCAATTTGGAGTAGGTTATGAGGATGCAACAAGTTATCCAGCGCCGGGCCAGATTATACTTTTTCCAGGAGGAATTAGTGAGACCGAAATCCTAATAGCTTATGGGCCAACATGTTTTGCGAGTAAAGCGGGTCAGCTCGCTGGAAACCATTTTTTAACAATCGAGGATAATCTTGATGTGCTCGCGGAGTTGGGGCGAGGCACTCTATGGTCTGGAGCAAAAGATATTCAGTTTGTCGCGCCCTAAGTCAGCGACAGGCGCTAAATAAAGTAATGAATTTCATTCAATCGCAAATGTTCAAGAATTCTAATAAAATATCCAGTCCTGCTTGAATGTCTCGTTCGCCCTCGAGCCCGTCCATCCCTTTGATCAGCAAAAAGCCGTTGAATTGAACCAAGAGACCATGAAGTGTCGCTGGGCTGGCTTCCGCCGCAGAGACAATATCTGCGGAGTTCGTTGGTGCGGTCACGAGACCGCCGAAAGTAACACCCGGTAGGTCCGTGACATCGAAGCTTATTTTTAGTCTCCTGATTTGTATTCAATTAATGCTCTGCTCATCCTTCTTTGTGCCTGGACAGTAATACTGAAAATAATATTATTTCTTCCTGTTCTTCCTGATCGACCCAACAGCGGTTAATTGTTTGGTATTTATTTTTCGCATTGAATCTCCCGTTTCCTTTTTGGCCACACACCAGAAGGACGGAGAACATCGCGTGTCTCGTGTGAGTAGCGGATTCCTTGTGTTTTTTAAAAATACCCTGTGTCCCTTGTTTCCCGTGTGTCTTTTAAGGAAAAACTCAACTAAATGCCTGATTTCATTGCAAAAACAGGTATAGATTGTGACCTGTCGGAGCGTGGCGCAGCCTGGTAGCGCGATATACGCGGATGTAATGATTTCAATGACTTAGCTGAAATCAATCCCTTTTTGGTGATACATCAATACCATAATTTGGTAGGCTCGTTAAAAACGTTTAATATACACACTAACCAAAATTTTATGTCCTGGCTAACCACCACGAGTATATAACCGTATATCAATATTAAATATTGAAGCAACTGGCTCTCTGATTAATTGACAAAGATTTAACAGTAGGTTTTTGACCCCAACAATGTTCTAGGACCTTGTTGCATCGAGGACTAAAAGCGCATCCTTCAAATAATTTACTCATATCCGGCGGAGACCCACCAATTACCTCTAACCGCTTACCTTTCGATTCACTATTTACAGTTGAGGATAAAAGGCCCCGTGTATACGGATGGGCTGGCTTTTTAATAACATTGTTAACATTACCAATCTCTACGATTTTCCCAGCATACATAACCGCTAGCTCATCGGCTATTTCTGTTGCTACCCCGACATCGTGAGTAACAAATATTATACTCATTCCTAATTCTCTTTGTAACTCTCGCAAAAGCAATAAGATCTGAATTTGCACAGTTGCATCCAATGCGGTAGTGGGTTCGTCTGCTAGAAGTAATTTTGGAGAACATGCAAGGGCTAAAGCGATCATCGCTCGTTGGCGCATGCCGCCTGATAGTTCATGGGGATACGCCGATAAACGGCTTTTTGCCGACGGTATCTGCACTAAATCAAATAATTCCTTTGCTCTAGCTAATCCCTCGTTGAATGAGGTCCCCAAATGCCTCACCACTGTCTCAGCAATTTGAGAGCCAACTTTATAAACAGGATCGAAAGCAACCATAGGCTCTTGAAAAATCATAGAGACTTCATGCCCGCGCATACTAGATAGTTGATCTTGGGACATATCTATTATGTTTTTTCCATCTAAGACTATAGAGCCACTTAGAGAAGCCTTGGGAGGCAGGAGGCGCAAAATAGAACGCATCGTCACGCTTTTACCCGAACCAGACTCGCCCAGTATCGTGAGCACCTTACCTTTATCCAAATTAATATCGACACCGTTGACGGCATGAATCGTCGCGTCTTGATTTATGAATTTTACTTCGAGGTTTTCAATACTTATTAGTGGTTCTTTACGTTTAACAGTTTTTTTGTTTCCTGAATTTTTGTTTTGGATACTCATAGCTTAGGGGCTCTCTCCGAAAAAGCAGTATGTTTTTCATAGGCACCGCTGACGCAATATAGCATCTTTTCACAAAACGGAGGGGCTATGAGTTGAATAGCGGCAGGCATTTCATTTACCAGCTCAGGGGTTGGAAGGCTTATAGATGGAAATGTTAAATAATTGAATGGACGTGTACAGTGCGAAACTTTCGATATTAGCTCTTCAAATCCTTGCCCATCCTCTATGTCTGTTTCGTCTATCCGAGGGGTTTTTATGTTAAATGTTGGCGCCAGAATCATATCACAATTTGCGAAAGCATTTTTAACAAACTGCTCTACAATTTTTGGTCTCAATTGCAGGGCGTGCAGATAGTCTACACCGCTAAACTGAAACCCTGCCTCTATACGCGCTAGTACTTGGGGCCCGTAGTCAGCTCTTCTATGCCTGAGCCAATATGCGTGTAAGGTGGCGGCCTCAGTTCCTGCTATAAATGCTGAGAGATTATTGAGGGGGTCAATACTACCGTAATCAATTTCAACTATATTAGCTCCTAACTCGCGGAAACTATTTATAGCCGAATTTCGGCTCTCAATTATCGCATCATCCGCATTGTCTTCAAAATAACCTCGGGCTATACCAATTTTATAACCTTTGGCAGTTGGATTATCCACTGCCTCGAGATAATTACAAACAGGCTGCGTGGAAGAGGTAGCGTCTTTTGGATCATGCCCTGCAATTGCAGATAAAATTAGTGCATTATCCTTTACAGTCCGGGTTAATGGGCCAACATTGTCTAGAGAGAAGGATAAGCCCATCACGCCATAGCGACTGACGCGTGTCTGTGTCGGTTTCATTCCAACCAAACCACAAAACCCAGCGGGTAGCCGGATCGAGCCACCAGTGTCAGAACCGAGAGAGCCAAACGCCATACGGGAAGATACCGCGCTTCCAGAACCAGATGATGAACCACCGGTCACAAACTTTACATTCCATGGATTTCTGCATGCTCCGAAATGGGTGTTATGCCCAGTGGGGCTAAAAGCAAACTCAGCCATGTTTAAACCACCAAGATTTAATGCTCCAGCGTTGGCTAGGCGCTCAATCGCAGTGGAGGTTATCTTTGGTTTAAAATCATGTCGAATTTTGCTTCCACATGTTGTTACAAGGCCCGCCCGGTAATACATATCCTTGTGTGCTAAAGGAATCCCCCCAAGTAAACCGATTTCCGCTCTAATTTCTCTATTTTTATCGAAGGTCTCGGCCTGTGTTTGTGCTATTTCGCTCTCTAGTCTGATAAATGCGTTCAGGCTCTTATCATGTTCTCCTATTTGATTTAGACATGCCTCCACTAACTCCAATGATGTCACATCTCCTCTACGTACGGCTTTCCGTGCATCATCAAGAGATAAATTAATTAATTCTGTCATACTTTTTCTCGAGCTAGTCTATTAAGAATTAATAAGAGTTGGCTAGGTTCGGTATCAAAAAGACTTTCATCAAACCAGCTTTGTATCGTCAGCCTTCCCGCCCGTTGGATTTTTTGAACCCTTTCATTCGATCGTGAAGAGAACACATAACCAATAAACGGTTGTTCTGGGGTCTGGTTATTCATTTTGGTAACCCATTCAAGTTAGTTCTAGAGTGTCCAGAATCTGGGTCTCCCATATGGCAGGCTGAACTTTGTCTCTTTTTCAGGTCAGTATGAATAAGGATAGGTTCTTTAATCGCGCAAATATCCTCGGAAAATGGACACCTGGTCCTAAACCGACATCCAGATGGTGGCGAGATTGGATTTGGAGGGTCACCTACCAATGGTACCGCTTCTGTCCGTTTTTTGGGATCCATAGAAGGCATTGCGGAGATTAGGGCGCGAGTGTAAGGATGTTTTGGATAATTATAAACTGCGCTTACATCACCAATCTCTACAACTCGGCCCAAGTACATCACTAAAACTCGATCACTGATATAATGAACAACATTGAGGTCATGACTAATAAATATGAAAGTGAGTTTAAATTCTGCTTTTAAATCCATAAGTAGGTTTAATACTTGTGCCTCCACAGACTTATCAAGAGCCGATACTGCTTCATCCAAAATCAAAACTTCGGGTTCCAAAGCTAGAGCTCTTGCTATGTTAACTCGTTGTCTTTGTCCCCCTGATAATTCATGGGGATATCTACGACTGAAAAGTTCTGGGTTTAAACCAACTTTTATCAAAAGGTCCCGTGCTTTCTTTTGAGCCGCGCTTTTGTTGACACCGTGGACAATCGGTCCAAAAGCTATACTGCTTTCAACTGGAAGGCGTGGGTTTAGAGAAGAATAGGAGTCCTGAAAAACCATCTGCATACGTTTTCTCATTTCTCGCGTCGTAATGCCGCCGCTTTTCCCGACAGCGTAACCGTCAAAAATTATTTCACCATCGTCATGTTTTATCAATTGCATAAGAAGTCTTGCCGTAGTTGATTTTCCGCAACCAGACTCACCGACAATCCCAAGTGTTTCTCCCCTTGCAACAACAAAATCAATGACGTCAACGGCTTGAACCTCGGCTGTTGTTTGGTTCAATATTCCTCCTTTGATAGGGAAATATTTTTTCAGTTTCTGAACTTCAAGTATTGTTTCACTCATAATTTTATATCCATCGCTGATCGGATTCCATCACTCATCATGTTGAAGCTAAGTGACGTCAGGAAAATCATTACACCGGGAAGCGCTGCTACCCATGGATTGACATAAATTGATTGTCTTAGCGTATTCAGCATAAGACCCCATTCAGGTTGGGGCGGTTCCGTGCCTAAGCCAAGAAAACTTAGTCCCGAAGAAAGAATGATACTCACACTAATTAAGCTAGTGGAGTAGACAAATACTGGGCCAGCAACATTTGATATTATGTGAACCCGGATTATTGTTAGTGATTTAGCTCCGCTAGCTCTTGCCGCTTCAACATAGTCTAGTGCCCTTATCTGTGTAGTTACACTTTCCGTGACCCGAGCAATCGGTGGTATAAATACAATCGTCAAAGAAATAATTGCGTTGAATATACCGGCGCCTAACGCGCCCGAGATTGCAATAGCCAGCAACACAGAAGGAAAAGCATAAAATACATCCATAACCCTCATTATTGACATATTCACCTTTCCTCCGACAAACCCCGCGGTTAGTCCAAGCAGGCCTCCTATCAAAAGTGCCGCAACGACTGGGGATATTCCCATCAAAAGTGATAATCGACCTCCATAGATAAGCCTCGTTAACATATCTCGACCTAACTCATCGGCACCGAGCAAAAAACCCTCTGTGCCAATGGGCTTTAAACGCTTCAACATATTCGTTTTGTAGGGATCTAAAGGGGCTAGCAAATCCGCAAAAATAGCGCTAAGTAAAAGCGATAACAATATCAGCGCGAAAGCAATCGTAACTGGATCATTTTTGAGGTTTGATCTAACCGATGACCAGTAACTAGGGCTGTCGGTTATAATCTGCCCTGCGTCTAAATTTTTTGAGGAATTTGTACTGAGCGTGCTCATATAATCCGATTTCTATGATCTATTCATTCTAGGGTCGATTACCGACTGTGCGATATCAACAATGAGATTTAAAATTACAAAGAACATCGCCAACACCAATATTACGCCTTGTAAGAGAGGGATATCTCTCCTGAAAATTGCATCGTTCAATAAAAAACCTGTGCCCGGCCATGAGAAAACAGTCTCAACTAGAATAGATCCTCCTAGCAAATAGCCAACTTGCAGGCCGGAGACGGCTAGCACCGTAGGAGCCGCATTCTTGGCAACATGAGTGAAGATGTGCCCTTTTCTGAGCCCTTTGGCTTCAAGTGTTTGGATAAATTCCATGGTCAAAATCTCGGCGATTGTTGCTCTTACGGATCGGGTAATTATTCCAATTGGTATTACTGAAAGGGTAATTACGGGTAGTATAAGGTGTTTGAGATGTTCTGAATCCCACGTCCAGGAAGTGCTTCCTCCTGGCCCCATCCCCATAGCTGGCAGCACATTCAATTCAACCGAGAAGATGATTACTAAAACTAGACCAAGCCAATAATGTGGTACGCTGACCCCTGCGATCGCAAACCCCGTAGCCAGCTTATCTATCCATGAACCTTGAAAATAACCGGCTAAAGCGCCGATGAGACACCCCATAATTGTGCCAATAAATATACCACCAACTGCTAATATGAGGGTATTGACCACACCGCTTGCGATAGCATCTGATACTGTTCGGCCGGTAGCATATGATATGCCAAAGTCACCCTCCAGCGCCTTGCCTAACCAAATCAAATACTGAACTGGCAACGGCTTATCAAATCCATAAGCTTTTATTAAGAGTTCCACAGTTTCTTTTGGTGCGTCTGGTGGAACCACTGCGTTTAATGGATCTCCTGGTGCTATATGTACTAGACCAAAAATGATAACAGAAACCCCAAGCGCTATAGGAATAACATAAAGAATACGACGGATAATGTAAGCTACCATTTTTCTTTTTTCATCGTTAAAAGCGAAAATTTAAGGGAATACATGTAATTTATAAACAGGTAACCCGTGGGCATTTTAGTTCCACAGATCACCCGTTTATCAGTTGTTTACTCTTTAATGTACGCGGATGTCAGACTTTGAAACCAGTTTTTGGCCTGAACATACCCTTGGACCTTCTTGGCCATGGCTCTTGGCGCGACATCGTGAACCACCCATAAAAAGGCAGCATCATCGACCGCCCGCGTATGAACTTTTGCCAACAAAGCGTTTCTTTCTTTTGGGTCAAAAGCAGCCGATGCAGCGTATAGCAATTCGTCCATTTTAGGATCATTGTAGAAACCCCAATTCACTCCCTTCGGAGCATGCAGATCACTTCTTAAAAAACGAGTGAACGAGCTGTATGGATCTTGAGTTGTATAACTTACATTAATTACATGAGCCCCTTTAGCTTGAGGGGATTTTGCACCTCCACGCCAAAGATCGATCAGTGCGTTCCATTCTGTAACTTCAAACTCTACTTTGATCCCAACATCAGCTAAATTCTGTTGGATATACTCATTCATAGGAAGAGGTAACATTTGTCCTGACCCACTGGCCGATATCATCGCCTTAATTTTCACGGGATTGTCTTTGCTAAACCCTGCCTCTTTAAGAAGAGATTTGGAGGCATCAGGATCATATTTTATTTTGAAAGACGGAGAACCGTACCATGGATCTGCCGGCGTAACATGTCCGGACGCGGGGACCGCATAACCGCCCAAGAGAGCCTTTATGCCTTCTCGATCAACTGCTAGGTTGGCTGCTTTCCTTACCCTGATATCGTTCCACGGAGATCCCTCCACTCTACTTAAATGCCAAGACCATACATGTGGATATGCATTCGCGACAACATCGAAACCTTTTGATTTGATGCGAGGTATAGCATCTGGTGCCGGTGCTTCGATCCAGTCCACTTGACCAGATAGTAATGCCGCTGTCCTCGCATTAGGATCTGGAATGGGTATTGTGATTACTTTTTCAAGTTTTGGAACTCTATTTGCATCCCAGTGGCCTTTAAATGGCACAAATTCTGCCTTTTCGCGAGGCACTATGGTCTCTAGTTTCCATGGGCCTGTCCCAGACGGCGTTTTCGCAAAAGTATTCCAATTTTTTCCAGTTTTTTCCCACTGGGCTGGACTAGCCATTAGTATATAGCAAAGTTGATACGGTACGAAAGAGTCTGGTTCATGTGTGATGAACTCGACAGTATACTCATCGATCTTTTTGTATGATTTTATCGATGGGATGCGAAAATTCACCAAACTTCCCTGTCGGGCGCTGAACTGAGGCGAATTTTTGTCTAATAACTTGTCAAAATTAAAAATCACAGCATCGGCGTTGAACGCGGAACCGTCGTGAAACTTGACATTTTTCCGAAGTTTAAACACCCATTTAGTTTTGTCACTCGGGTCTACAGACCAACTCTCAGCTAATCCTGGAATTAAACCGGATGGTTTATCGCCCTGAGACATGTCCCAGTTAATAAGGGCGTCGTACAACATGAGCCCCATGAATCTAAAACCCTCAAAACCTTGATCTGGCTGCCCAAATGAGACAGGGATATCCGCCAGCGTCATCCCTACTTTCAAAGTCCCCTGAGCTTGCGCTTTATTTGTTGGTGGCGCGAGAATGACCATCATAGAAAACGTCACTGCCCCAACTAATAGGGCCAGGCGATTTTTTCTGCTGTAAGTTTTTACCATCTAAATCTCCAAAAAATATGTTCCCACGCTGTTCTACAAGAAATATGCCAATATAAAAAATATATTAAAAACAACAATTTATTAGGTAATATGAATCTAGTATGTTAGAAAATGTGCAAAAAATGAGCAGAGAAATATTTAAAGCGTTTATATTTTGATCATTATTGAGATTAAGTAAAAATCTTATAAAAATACCACGTTAATTGGCGTTCTTTGAGTTTTTAGTTTGCTGATTTATTTGTTACAAATTAGTTATCGAAGAGATATGAAAACCAGGATGATTAAATTCGGAACCGCCCACTTCCATCCAATATCAAAAGATGAAAAAAGAAAAGTGAGTGATAAATTAATCGCTCAATTTGTATCGGCGACCGATAAAACTTGTGATCTGCTTATAGTTTCTGAGCGGGTTCTTACCGGTTTCTCTGGGGTTTGGCTTTTTAAAGATATAAGCACGAGCAATAAATGGGTGGGAGAAAGCATGTGAAACTCCACTAGGAAATCGGTTTCCAATCTGGGTTCGCCAATGGGTTGGGATCCTGAAATAAATTAAAATTTCAGTTGTTCAATATTCATTCGACAAGATTGGCACAATAATAGGCAGCTATAAAGATACTCCCTTGCCAAATCATGCCGATCATCAACGCTGGGTGGAGTTTCAGCATCTCGAGAAATCATATTCTTCATCGGGCCACCATGATGCGCGTGAGCGTATAAGTTTGTGCATCTGTTCGGGCAAGGGATACGCTGTTCAGCCTTTGCCTTTTGCTTAGGACGCGCCTTTTTTGACATTAACAAATTAATTTGTGTGTCGAAAATTAAACCCTCTTCCGCGCCAAAACTTAACATTGCGTTTAGAGATACAAAATACTCAAGTTTTGTCTTTGGCGTTTTTGCGCCTTCATTGTTGTAAACCGCGTCTGTTATTTGCTGCCTAGTTAAGTCCTTAATATAGGTGTCTGCGCCTAACACAGTTTCAAAATAATTCAACCTTCTCTTCATATCGCCTAAATAGCTATGTTTGATTTCCCTGTTTTTAGCCCGCGTTCTTTGAAATGCTAAAAACGACTCCTTTAGCTGATTAAAGGTTAAGCCGTGAACAGGGCTAGACGCTCCCAAAACTTGCTT
>CALIMD010000154.1 GCA_938028645.1 uncultured Alphaproteobacteria bacterium | reverse complement strand
AACAGGTATCCGTGCGGTCGACCATTGTGTCGAAGGAATATGTTCATCTAAATCAAATGCTTACGGTGATGCGCAGGCCTTGCAAGGATTAACTCTTCTTTCAAGTGGGTTGTTAGGCGTGAAAAATGATGCATCGGATATTCAGGCAAGGCTAGATTGTCAGATGGGAACCTGGTTATCTATGGCGCCATTATCGAGCGGAGTACCAATGGGAGCAAGCCATGGTATAGGTTATGTGCTTGGTGCGGCTGTTGACATACCGCACGGACACACGTCGTGTATTATGCTGCCTGCTGTTATGCGATGGAATAAAAGCGTCAACAAAAAGCGTCAGGAGTTAATTTCAAACGCTATGAAACAGCCTGACACCGATGCTGGTGATTTATTGGAGGCTTTAATATCAAAACTTGGAATGCCATGTAGGCTCTCAGAAGTTGGGATAAAAAAGTCTGAGTTTGAAGAAATTTCAAGGAAAGCAATGGACACGCCATGGGTACCACATAACCCAAAACGGATCCAGGGTCCGGATGATGTTTTAGAGATATTGTCTTTAGCTGCCTGAATGTCTTTTGACGCTTGTCTCAGCAGAGCGGAGCCCCGCAAAAATAAATATAGTTGCGATTACACAGTAGATTGCAAAAATAATACAGATATTTCCCATACTTATATCGGTATCTATCATAACTCCCATTACGGGAGGCCCAAGTGCCGAAGCTAAAACAGTGATCGCTACTATCAAAGACCGAATTGCTCCAAGATGCTTGGGGCCATATAATTCGGCCCATAGCGCTGTAAGGCCTGTATATGTCATCCCAACATTGAGTCCTAAAAGCAATAGATAAGGCCATACCCAAATCGGATCATTAAAGGCCCATATAATTATTAGGGCGCAAATTTTTGGCATTAAAAAAAATGGGACAGATTTGATTGCGGTCATTCGGTCAATTACAGGTCCAAAGGTTAAAGAAGCAGTCATTGAGCCGACAGCGTAAACCCAATAACTCCCCGTAAACCATAAGGCACTCCAGTTCTTTGCTTCTGCCAGCGTGAGATGATGAAAAAAAAGTGCTGTTCCGATAAATGATGGGGCAACTACAGCTGGTAAAAGGAGGTAAAATCTCCAGTCACTTAACATCTCACGTCGCGTCCAACTTTTCATGGTTGATGTTGATGTTTTTTCGACAATATAAGCGCCATTGCTGTTTGTTTGTTGACCCAACAAACTTTTTCTGAGTAACCAAAGGATCAATGGGATAATACCAACACCCAATAAAATCGAAGTAAGCCCATAGGTTGTACGCCAGCCAAACACTCCAATTGCTATGACGATTATTAACGGAAGAAATGATTCCCCAAAAGCATATCCAAGTGAGGCGAGCGCGACTGCTTTCCCGCGTCCCTTAGAGAAGTGCCTAGCCATCGTCGTTATAGCTACGTGACTAGTTAGACCTTGACCGGTGTGCCTTAAACAAAAAATGATGGGTATAAGTAGCCAGAATGACGGATTAAATGAGATAAAAAGACCAGAAACACATAATCCAGAAACTACAATTATTGTATAAATCTTGAGAGGGAAGCGGTCGATAAGTTGTCCGGTCAATGGCAAACAAAGAGCACTCATTATAGTGCCGGTCATATATATACTGCCCCAAGAGGTATGACTGAGTTCAAATTCTTTTAAAATACTCGGCCCAAAAGTTCCGATAAAAAATGTTTGACCCAAGCTAGATGCGAATGTCAGGGCAAAGCCAAAAGCTAAAAGATGCCGGTTTTCTGCGATAAACTTTAAATATCCCGATGAACCTTGTTTATTGTTCATTTATAATGTTTATCTATCAACAATGAAAATTTATTCATCCAAGTTGCCATTTTGTGATATTTAAAGTCTACCTTCTGAAAAATAATAAATCTAAAGAGTAGTTAATTTTACGAATATTTTTGAATTACGTCTTTTAGTGCCAATACTTCATCCGGTGTACTCGCCCAGTTACTTGTTCCACCCATTGGACTGGAAGGAATAAGTATCCGTTTTACTCCAATTTTGGCTAATTCAGGTATTTCATTTAAATCCGCTGGTATAGATACCGTAAATTCTATTTCCTCCGGATCTCTACCATTTTCTTTGGCTGTTGTTTTGACAATATCAAAAAGATCATGAGGTGTACCTCGCGCAGGGAAAAATCCGTCTCCAATTCGACCTGCTCGTCTTGCAGCAGCTTTTGAGTGACCCCCAACGATAATTGGTACTGTTCTATTGTGAGGCTGTGGTCGGCAAAATATGGGTTCAAAATCGACAAAGTCTCCGTGGTATTCGGCAAAATCGTTTGCCCACAGTGCTCGCATTGCCGCTATGTGCTCGTCTGTACGCTTACCTCGCCCCTCGAAAGGCACTCCGATAGCATTGAACTCCTCTTCTAGCCATCCCACCCCGATGCCTAAATCTATTCGTCCACCGGATAATTGATCCAATGTAGCTATTTGTTTTGCGGCGACTACTGGATTGCGTTGTGGAATGATCAAAATACCTGTAGCAAGTCTGATTGTTTTAGTGACTGATGCTAAGTATGCCATATAAATCAGTGGGTCTGGGTAGTGCATATCCTCATTTCCATCACCCATTCTTCCCGAATCTGCATATGGATACGTTGATTTGTATCCTTTCGGCACAACCACATGGTCTACGGTCCAGATACTCTCAAAGCCAGCTTCCTCCGCAGCTTGAGCCATGGAAATTGCTTTATCTGACGTAACATTCCTTCCCGTATTTAAATAACGTAAACCAAACTTCATATCTTACTCCAATGAAATCGTATTAAATCTGATTATCAGTGTTTATAATTTCACAATAGATCAGCATAATAACTACTGGCTAACGCTAATGAAAATATGTTTTATTTATGATGCCTTGTATAGATATTTAATGAAATACACGGTCAATAATTCAAATCTAAAATTAAACTCGCGAAAAATTATCATGGTTAGTATCTATAAGGTATTATTAAATTTCGGCATTATATTCATTAGTTATTTTTTGAGCGTTGATAATACCGAGGCTAGTGAAAATAAGGATCAGCCAGAAAGAGGATACTCAAGGGAGGTTAAGGGGGCGGTGACCGCGGACAAATTTATGGTGTCAACCGCAAACCCCATTGCAACTAAAATTGGTTATAAAGTGCTTCTGGATGGCGGAAGTGCAATCGACGCGGTTGTCGCTATACAGATGGTCTTAAACGTCGTGGAACCACAATCGTCAGGTATCGGTGGTGGGGCTTTTATTCTTTACTGGGATGCAAAAAAGCAACAATTATATTCATTCGACGGTAGAGAAACTGCTCCTAAATCACTGAATAGTAACTATTTTCTCACAGAGGATGGCCGTAAAAAGAGTTTTTGGGGGGTTGTTCAAGGTGGCGGATCTGTGGCTGTTCCAGGAACGTTAAGGCTAATGGAGTTTGTTCATCAACGTTATGGGATAGTAAGTTGGTCTGAATTATTTCAACCGGCAATACAGATAGCCCGTGAGGGTTTTTTGGTATCTCCCAGGCTTGCAAAATCTATCAGTCGTGCTCAGAAACGGGGGCTTGATCGTTTTCCTGTCGCCAGAGCTTATTTCTTTAATAAAGATCTAACACCCAAATTAGCTAACTCTAGACTTGTAAATCTACCTCTCGCAGAAACCTTTGATTTAATCTCGAAAAGTGGAGCCAATATATTTTATGAAGGCAGTTTGGCCCACTCAATAGTAACCTCGGTGAGGAAAACGAAGTTTAATCCAGGTTACTTAACACTAGATGATTTGGCCAGTTATCAGGTCAAAGAGCGGAAGCCAGTCTGCATACCATACAAAGATTACGAAGTATGCGGCATGGGCTCGCCAAGTTCTGGGGGGCTCACTGTTGGGCAGATTTTAGGTATACTTGAAAACTTTGATCTCGAAAAACAGGGGTCATCACTGAAAGTAGCCCACCTTTTCATTGAGGCTTCTAAATTAGCTTATGCTGACAGAAATGTGTATATGGCTGACAAAGATTTTATAGAGGTTCCTGAGATAGGACTGATAGATAAAGGGTATCTCTTAAATAGGGCCGAATTGATCACTGATAGGGCTTCAGGAAACGCAACGGCCGGTTATCCTAAAGGCAGCGAAGGATTATTGAGAAGCCTTCAACAACAAAACGAAAGACCTGGAACTACGCATTATGTCGTGGTTGATAAATATGGGAATGCGGCATCAGTAACGTCAACTATAGAAACCGGGTTTGGGAGCCGAGTAATGGTTGGTGGTTTTTTACTCAATAACGAGTTAACAGACTTCTCATTTTTTCCAGACCGTAATGGTCGTCTTATTGCTAATAGAGTGGAAGGGGGTAAAAGACCTAGAAGTTCGATGGCCCCAACGGTGGTTCTAAAAGAAGGCAAGCCATTTTTGATCACTGGGTCTCCGGGTGGATCACGAATTATCTCATACGTCGCAAGAACCATATTAAATGTACTGGAGTGGGGACTCGACCCACAAGCAGCAATAAATTCTGGTCATATTGTTAATAGAAATGGCATCACCGAGCTAGAGGAAGGAACGGATGCCATAAATCTAAAAGAAGGTTTGGAATCCTTAGGACATAAAGTAAAAATTAAAAATTTAAATAGTGGCCTTCATAGTATTCTTTTTGCACAAGATGGTACCTTGATTGGAGCAGCAGATCCACGAAGAGAAGGGTCGGTGATGGGGAAATAGCATATTTT
>CALIMD010000153.1 GCA_938028645.1 uncultured Alphaproteobacteria bacterium | reverse complement strand
TTTCACACCACATTTAACGCCAATGCTTTTCATCACCAATAAACTCAGAACCTGGTAAGGCACCTTCCCTTATAAATGCGTTGATTACATTTCGCATGATACGACCAACATTATTATCACCATCATTAATCGGAAGAGCCTGGCTCCAAGCGATCGAGCCAGCAGCAAAAACAGCGCCGTTATTCGGTGTATTAAAATAAATCATATCCCCACGAACCTGTGGATCTTGCGTTCCACCTCTTCCAGGGAAGGCATATGTAATGTCCTCAGAAACCAAAGGGTAATTATCAGAATGACCGTGACTCGCAGCAACTAGCATTGTGTGCGGAGGTGTTCCCAATGTTAAATCATAACGATCAAGCTCAATCCCTGCCGCTCCGCCTAAAGCTAATCCAAAATCTCCGATCAACTCTTCATCACCAATTCCATCAAAAATCCAAGATACGTTTTTGTGAAAACTATCTGGCATACGCTCAAAAGGCTCTGACTGATCAAAACCCTCCGTCGAAAATCCAAGGCCAACTAATTTTTGAGGTGCTCGCCCACGAGACCTCCATAATCCCGATCTCTCGCCCGAAGATGCTAAATAGCCTTCGCCTGCCTCAGCTTGCCAAGCCCTTGAACCCGCATCAAGTTTTCTCACCTCTACGCAAGATGGATCATCTGGACATGTTGCCGTAACCCAATAATATCCGTTTCCACCGATGTACATAACCCGCCCACCATTGACTAGATATTGCTCTGTTGAATCGAGCATACCCTCAGAATAATACTCAGGGTGGGTAACATTCAAAATCGCTTTATAGGGCTCCAAAGCTGAAACCCCTTCTCTATCCAGATCATGATCCGTTATAAGATCATAGTCATAGCCAGCTTTTTCCAACCACCAGAGCAACGATAAATCTGCGGGAAGCGCCCAAGGGATTGTCATTCCCGCCATTCTATGTCCGGGTCGTAAATTAATAATTGGACGTTTCCAGGATGTAAAACACACACCTGCACCATCTGAATGATGGTCATAAGTGGACAAACCAAACTCTGCTAATTTTTGATACTCAATATCTTTTTCTGAAATTACTGGTGTATGCGCAACAATCGCCTGGGCTATTTGCGCCTCAAATGAAAGCCTTTCATTAGCATAAGCCAAATATGTAAATGTGCTCATTTGAACGGCTATTTTCGCCTTAGGCTTTTGAGGTCTTACGATAAAAGGAATCCTATCTACCGCATCCCCAGAACTAATCTTGAGCGCATAAACTCCACTTTTTAATTTTGCTGGGGGCGTCCAAGATAAGGACTTCTCCCAATTACAGTCAGTGATTGCATCATCATGAAAAGAAATTCCCCCATATTGGGATGGATTCAATCTAAATGAGTCATCCCTGCCAGTCCAATTCCAACCAGTCATCCCACGGACAGGACGATTAATTCCTTTACCAGTCAATTTGTTAGGCCCAACATCAACTAAATCTTGACCGATACCTCGATCTGTATATCCTTGCGTGGTATCCCAATATGCCAAAGGATTATCAGGAGTATGACCTAGTTTAACACCATCTAATTCTTTACGCGTTAACTCTCTATCTACCACTCCACATCGATCAATCTTCCCATTAAACAGCATTGAGACAAACTTGCCTCTTTCTTTATTCTCCTCATTTGAGCCTGCCAGCAGAAAGTCTATATCATCATAAACAGGTTTTATTCTAAGTTTTTCTTTTACCACACTATTATGATTATACGGAGTAACTGGTCCAATCAACGAGTTCCAACTATTTTGAACGCTCTCTTGAACGATGGTAGTTTCACCTGAGGTTGAATTATAGGTTACCGCTACAAATAACCAAACTTTTGGGATTAAAGTCACCTCAGATGCAACTTTATCAACTTTTTTCCCATCACCAACCCAAAACTCTAGCTTGCCTTCAGGATTAATTCCTAATGCATAACCTTTTGAGTTAGTCACAGACCACTTACCCATAATCGTCTGACGCTCATTACCTGGTAAAGTTGGCCATATAAATGCATGAATAGTGAATGAACTTTCGAGGGAAAATAAATTTTTCTTATCCTCAACCGCAATAAATGATCCAACTTGAGTATACTGCCTCTTCACATCTATTTTGTTAGAGATATCAGATTGTACTTTCTCTTCGATAAATCCAGGCCCATCCTTATTAAAATCACCATGGACCAATCTAACAACTTCTGCATTTACAGATCTTGTTCCTTCTGCAGATATCATAAAGTCAAAAGGTTGCCCGGCTTTATCCGTTAATGGGTCAGAATATCCAAATAATCTTATATCCGTCATTTTTTAACTTTCTAATAAATCATTCACACGAAGTAAAAATACTGCATGATAGGCTTCGTTTAAGTTCTCATAAACTTTATCATCAACAACTCGAGGTGGTGTTCCTTTAACGCCTGAGACTGCCATAACTCTAAATCGATCCTGGCCTTCCTTTAATCTTAAGATCACATATTTATCTGGCATCTCACCTCGTCGGAAAAAATTTAATACTCTTGAAAGTTGATCAGAATGTTTTCCTTGAGGAGCCTCTTGATGCTCCTTAATTAGATCAGGAGTAATCAAAGTTTTTAAGTGGTCCCTCAATCTTTTGTT
>CALIMD010000152.1 GCA_938028645.1 uncultured Alphaproteobacteria bacterium | reverse complement strand
AATGAAACTATCGAAATCTTCATGGTCATGATCACTTGAGGTCTCATGATGGGAGGGACGACTATCTAAATCAAATTCTGCCTCAACACCCAATCCCAAAAGTATTGAAGCATCTATTTTACCATAACTTGTGCGAATTACCTTAACCTTTGATCTCTGATATTTTGCCACCTTACCTTCAATCCGTTCCCATGAACCATCGGCAATACCATCCGATTTGTTTAATACGATAATATCCGCTGATTGAATCTGTTCCTCAAAAAGCTCCTCTAGGGGACTTTCATGATTCAAAGCGTCATCCGCTAACCTCTGTGCTTGGACCTCTGATGGGTTGCTGGCAAATAAACCTGCTTCTACCGCAACTGAGTCAATTACTGCCACCACACCATCTACCGTTGCCCGAGCACTAACCTCTGGCCAACTAAACGCCTTTATCAAAGGCTTCGGTAATGCCAAACCTGAGGTCTCTATGATAATGTGTTCCGGAGGGTTTGGTCTGTTTAAAAGAAATTCCATGGTAGGAAGGAAGTCATCCGCCACCGTACAACAAATACAACCATTTGCAAGTTCGACAACGTCCCGTTCATCACAATTTTCTAATCCACATCCCAGCAACAACTCTTTATCAACCCCTAGGTCTCCAAATTCGTTGATAATCAAAGCAAGTTGGAGACCATTAGCAGTCGATATTAAATGTTGTATTAAGCTCGTTTTTCCCGAACCTAGAAAGCCTGTAATAACAGTGGCAGGAATTTTTCTTAAAGATTGTTTTTTTTCTTTTACTTCCATCAGGCGCTCCATAATAGCAAACTAGACCCATAGTCGCCACCTAACGGAACTACCGCATCCTAATATCACCCCGATCTAGGATTAGTAACGATATCGCTGGTAGGTCTCCTGGCTTACGGGTCACAGTTACTAGATCAACCTTCCCAGGCCACACAAAACAAGCCCAGTGGTATCAAAGACCTAAAACTCTCCGCTTACAGTTGCGGGGGCAGCCGCAGTTTCTAACTACGTTCCCTTTGAATCCCAAAATCTTGGGAAACCATCGATGAGTGCATTTGAAACGGTAATACGACATTAAGTCAAGTCATAGATTATTTTTCTGTTTTAAGCAGTCTTGTTAGTTATTCTCATTCATGCCAAAAGGAGCCGATATTAATTTATATATCCATAACTTAAATGCTGTTTCGCAAACCATACAAGAATTAAATCAAGAACATTAGCCAAACTGCTAACGTAAAAATCAAAGCCTATGCCACTCGAGACAAAAATACCTGGCCAGTAAATGAAACAAAGAAGCCTAACTAAAACGTTATACGGAGCCAATCGTAATTGGCTTATTACTTCTATTCTTATAGCAATTATCATTGCTTCGCCTATAGTTGCCATTATTTGGATTGCGATTTCACCCGAAGAGAATGTTTGGATTCATCTAGCAACCTCGGTGCTTCCAACTTATATTTATAATTCAGTGCTGTTAATGTTTGGTGTAGGGGTCTTTGTATCAATAATTGGTACTGGAACTGCCTGGCTTGTTGCCATGTGCGAGTTCCCAGGGTCAAGGTTTTTTGCTTGGGCACTTATTCTTCCGATGGCAATGCCAGCTTATGTCGTCGCATATGTCTATACAGATTTTCTCGAATTTGCAGGACCGGTGCAGACGTTTTTAAGAATGCTCTTTAACTGGACGACTTCATCAGACTATTGGTTTCCCCAAATTAGAAGTCCTGGAGGGGCTATCACTGTATTAAGTTTAGTCTTGTACCCGTATGTGTACGCTCTAACCAGGGCTTCTTTTTTGGAGCAATCAGTATCAACACTAGAAGCAGGTCGCGTATTAGGCCTTACAGGTATCCAAAACTTTTTTTACACATCCTTACCGCTGGCACGGCCTGCTATCGTTGTTGGAGTTACGCTATGCTTAATGGAGGTATTAAGTGATTTTGGAACTGTCGATTATTTTGCTGTTCGTACACTTACAGTGGGGATATTTGATGTATGGTTTGGCATGGAAAACAGGGGAGGAGCAGCGCAAATTGCCCTCGTTTTACTGAGTTTTATAATCATTTTAATATGGCTGGAGCGCTCATCGAGGAGACGCCAGCGTTTTCATAATTCTTCTAAGAATCAATTAATAAAAAAAACTAAGTTAAGAGGATGGCGATCTTTACTAGCTATATTTAGCTGCCTACTCCCAATCCTAACAGGGTTTGTGTTGCCGAGTGCTATTTTGCTTTATCATGCTTTAGGTAATATTGAAGGCTTTTACTCTGCAAAATATATCGAATATGCTGGGAACAGTTTTATACTGGCCAGCTCTGCTACACTAATCATAGTGTTAATTGGTGTATTTTTAGCCTATGCCGCCCGTATTTGTCCTAACCTACTTGTTAAGATTGCCGTAAGAGTAGCCTCCATCGGTTATGCCATTCCAGGCGCTGCTCTTGCAATCGGCATCCTAATATCAATTGGGGCAATTGATTCTGTATTCACTGAAATCATGAAACTTACTTTTGGCGTTTCTGCTAGTATATTCGTTGGAAGCGGCCTCACTGCAGTATTATTCGGCTATACCATCCGTTTTCTTGCCATCGCTTTGGGCTCTGCAGAAGCTGGATTGAGTAAGGTGACATACAACATGGATATGGCTGCCCGTACATTAGGATCAGGACCAAGGGCAACACTATTTAGTGTTCATGCTCCACTGATAAAAAGCACCATCATATCAGGTTCAGTTCTGGTTTTTGTAGACATCATAAAAGAACTGCCTGCGACCTTGATACTGCGACCCTTTAATTTTGAAACGCTCGCGACATTCGTCTATCAATATGCATCGGATGAGCTACTGAACGAATGTGCACCTGCTGCCCTTACCATCGTACTAGCAGGTTTGCTTCCGGTGCTGTTATTAAATCGCGCTATACAAAATAAGTCTCAATAAAATTTTAATCAGACCCTGCCCAGGCTGGATTTGTTGTCTTTACGCCTTCTTGTCCTGCCAGAACGATTTCCGTTATCATCCTCATCAAATAAATCTGCAAGCTGGTTCATCATTGTACCACCTAATTGTTCGGCATCGACGATTGTGACCGCTCTTCTGTAGTAACGCGTCACGTCGTGTCCAATTCCTATTGCGACTAACTCTACAGGAGAACGGGTCTCAATAAATTGTATCGTTTCTCTCAAATGTTTCTCTAAATAATTTCCCGGGTTTACGGAAAGTGTTGAATCATCCACGGGAGCGCCATCAGAGATGACCATCAAAATACGTCTCTCTTCCGGGCGAGCCAGCAACCTCTGATGCGCCCACATCAAAGCTTCACCATCAATATTTTCTTTGAGTATTCCCTCACGCAACATTAAACCGAGCGCTTTTCTGGCATGGCGCCAAGGGGAGTCAGCCGATTTATAGACTATATGCCTTAAATCATTCAATCTACCCGGGTTTTGTGGTTTTCCATCACTTATCCATTTCTCTCTAGAAGCCCCACCCTTCCACTGTTTAGTTGTAAATCCTAGAATCTCAACTTTCACTCCGCATCGTTCTAGCGTTCTTGCTAAAATATCTGCGCTCATAGCAGCTATCGTTATAGGTCGTCCCCGCATAGAGCCAGAATTATCGATTAAAAGTGAGACCACTGTATCTCTAAACTCTGTATCTTTCTCCATTTTATACGAAAGAGGGAAAAGTGGCGCTGTCACAACCCGCGACAATCTTCCTGCATCCAAAATACCTTCGTCTAAATCAAAAAGCCACGAACGATTTTGCTGCGCAAGCAATTTACGCTGGAGACGATTTGCAAGTTTCCCAATTAATCCTTGAAGATGGCTTAACTGTTGGTCTAATAGCGCGCGTAACCTTGTTAACTCCTCTGGATCGCAAAGTTCAGAGGCTGGAATGATTTCATCATTGGTTGTCGTGAAAACTTTATAAATAGCCTTTTGTGCATCATCCGAATTGTGGAACATAGGCGGAGTACTTGGATTCGCTGGTTCTTCATCACCACCTCCCGGTTCCATGTCCATATCTTCACCATCTTCGCCATCAGCCGACTCATCGCCAGCCTCCATTTCGGATGGAAGCATTTCCGACTCATCTCCATCTTCACTTGCACCTTGAGTTCCAGAGTCATTCATCTCATCTGAGTCACCGCCTTCGCTATCATCCTGACTATCGCTCGACTCATCATCTGCTAAACCCTCTTCACCAACCTCCAAATCTAAGTCCATTATCAGCTGACGTGCATGGTCTGCATATGCATCTTGATCGGCAACAAATGCTTCTAATTCGTTTAGTGTGTTACCTAATTTTGATTGAACCCACGGTCGCCAAAGATCTACCACTCTTCGAGTAGATGGAGGTGGGGACTGCCCAGTCAATGCCTCTCTGGCGAGCAAGTGTATGACATCCGTTAAAGCCGCATCATCTTTGTCACTAATACGTTCAAAACCTCGTCTTCGATATCTATCGTCCAGCGCTGTTTCTAAATTTTGAGCTACTCCCGCCATACGGTTAGCTCCAATAGCTTCCACACGAGCTTGCTCTACTGCGTCAAAAATTTCCCGCGCCGCCTGGTTCGAGGGCATGCGAGCTGCGTGAACGTTTTGATCATGATATCGCTTTTTAAGCGAGAGACTATCAGCTTCACCTCTAACTTTAGCTACTTCCAACGGATCTAGATCACGCGGAGGAAGAGGCAGTCGAACCTTTTCTCCCGACATACTTGGTGTTTCTGCACCGTAAGTTACCTCGAGCTCTCTTTCTCCAGACATGGCACGAACACAAGCTGCTGTAGATCTTTTAAACACCTCTACCGGATGTTCATCATCCCTCGATGACTCCACCATATAGAGCCTCCATTCTATACTTATTCAGCTGTAGCTGACGCAATACTTCCCGTTGGTAATTCTTCCCCAAAGCAACGCTGATAGTATTCACTTACGGTTGCCCGTTCCACCTCGTCACATTTGTTAAGAAAGCTGACCCGAAAGGCGAATCCAATGTCGCCTGAGAAGATTTTTGCATTTTCCGCCCATGTTATGACCGTTCTTGGCGACATCACCGTCGATATATCACCCGCCATAAATCCTTGCCTTGTTAAATCAGCTAGTGCCACCATCGATTCAATCTGGGACCGACCATCTTTGGAGTCGTAGGTCGGGGATTTTGAGAGAATGATGCCACACTCGGCCTCATGACTAAGGTAATTTAAAGTAGTAACTATATTCCAACGATCCATTTGACCCTGGTTAATCTGCTGAGTCCCATGATACAATCCGGTCGTGTCACCTAAACCAACAGTGTTGGCCGTCGCAAATAAGCGGAAACACGGGTTTGGGGTTATTACTTTGTTGGTATCGAGCAGTGTCATCCTTCCATCCTGCTCTAAAACCCGCTGTATAACAAACATGACATCTGCCCGTCCCGCATCATATTCATCGAAAACTAACGCAACCGAATTTTGCAACGACCAAGGCAAAATTCCTTCCCGAAACTCAGTTACCTGTTTACTATCTCGAAGGACAATTGCATCTTTTCCTATTAAATCAATCCGGCTTATATGGCTGTCCAAGTTAACCCTAATGCACGGCCAATTCAGTCGCGCTGCTACTTGTTCAATATGTGTGGACTTACCTGTTCCATGGTACCCCTGAATCATAACTCGTCTATTATGCGAAAACCCCGCCAAGATAGCCATGGTAGTCTCTTTATCAAAGAGGTAAGTATCATCTATCATAGGGACATACTCACTGGGTTCACTGAAAGCTGGGACTTTCATATCAAGATCAATACCAAATTTTTCTCGCACAGAAACTTCGACATCTGGTGCCGTTATATGATGCGCAAGTTTTCGTTCATTATTATCTGTTGCCGACATGGCCATTATCCATATTTGTTGGGATTAAAATGTAGTAGACCAGAAATTTTTGGTCATCGGTGAAAGTTAAGATAAAACCTGTTTTAGTGTGGTATACGCCTCATTAATTAATTTCAACCTCTCTTCTGCTTTTCTATCACCACCATTACGGTCTGGGTGGTGTATTTTAACTAAATATTTGTATTGTGATTTTAATTTAAGAATATCTATAGGCGGTTTTAAACCCATTATGTCAAGTGCGTCTAACTGATCTGCGTTAAACTTTTTATTGGGTTCCCCATTATTTCTAGAAAAACTATCCCTTTCAAAAAAATCAAAGTTGTCTGTGACGTTTCCTTTTACAAAACTCTGGAACATTTTATGTCTTGTCCCAAACGGCCAACTGGGTCGGTCCCAAGTTGTGGAACGACGGATAGAATTTTCGACTTGTTGCTCGTCTAGCCCTTTATGATAATTCCATGCTTTATTATACTCTCGGACATGTTCAAGACAAAAATAGTGATAGTTCCTAAGCTGCAATCTTGATTTAGGGGCTTTATACACACCGTCCTCTAGACAGCCTGGGTGAGCACAACAACCGCTTTGCTCATCTTCGTCATAATCTTTTAAACGCAAGGCTTCTTTGACACGCCTATCTTTGCTTGAGTTAAACAATAATTTAATCCATCCACCCTAAACTTCTTAAGTTAAAAAACATTGTCATAATAGCTTCAGCATGCCATTGGGGTAATGATCTCAGAAGATTATATGGAGAAATATAATGTCCGTTTCCGAAACAATCAAAAAAAAACTTGTTGAAGCATTTGAACCCACCGAGTTAAATGTGATTGATGAATCCCATCTGCATGCAGGACATGTGGGAGCACGACCTGAAGGCGAAACACATTTTCGTTTAATTATATCATCTGATTTCTTTTCAGGAAAAACACGTATCGAAAAACAACGCGAAATATACCGAGTGTTGGCAGATGAGCTCGCAGGTCCAGTACATGCACTCAGCATAGAAGCCATTTGAGCGGCTTTTTAACCTTTATAATAGTTGGGCCATCTTTTTTTTACCACTGTACTAGTTTCACTAAAAGCGTAACACGTGTTTAAAAGTTTTGGCTGACTTGTGTTTGCTTTTTCTTCTGTATCAATTTGGTTTTGGTTTAATTTTGAGCTCTTAATGTTCTCTGCCTTTTTGGAGAAAATAGTTTGATAGGCAGTGGTTGCTATTGGCCCAAGTAGCTCAACCAGATGTGTACAGCCATGGACACCCCCCACTCGGCTCTGAACTAATCTTCTCCACCCAGGCTCTATCGTAATCCCTTTGAGACGATCAAAATTTTTAGTAATGTCTGGACAAATTGAGTAGGGACTTGCGTCAGTTGCCGCTTCGACATTTATTATAAGTAAATTGTCATCGAGAGTTACTCGTATCCACATATCATGGATAGGCTCCCCTGCATTTACCTGCCCCCTATTCTCATTTTCAAAAGAATAGTTTTTTCTGTCTGTTAATCGCCCCTCAATGTCCCACAAACCATCTCTCCTATGAAAACCAGTACAGCTAATTTTTCTATCATGAAGGGGTTTTCTAGGACTAGGAGATGTGAGAGGCATTGAGACGTTCCATTATACAATATAATTAATGAATCTATTTTTTTAAAAGAAAGGAAAAGCTTAGACTTAATTTCTTTAGAGACGTGACTTATTTCTCTACCGCAGTCTTCCGTGACCAAATTCGTATCTGTGTTATCTGATTTCTATGACGGCGCAAAATTTTAAACCTAAATCCGTGAAACAAAAATTCATGGCCAATTGAGGGAATTACCCTAGCCTCGTGCAAGATCAACCCTGCAACGGTTGAGGCATGTTCATCCGGCAAATTCCAATCCAATTCGCGGTTCAAGTCTCTCAGCGTCACGGTACCATCTACGAGATACGAACCGTCAGATTGAGCTCGAACCCCAGCAACTGAGATATCGTTCTCGTCATCTATATCACCAACTATTTCCTCCAAAATATCCTCAAGTGTAACAACACCTTGAAGTGTTCCATACTCATCGACCACGACCGCAAAATGTTCCCTCCGAGTTCGAAAAGCCTGAAGTTGATCTAGAAGATTGGTTGAATCCGGGATAAACCAAGGTGGATTTGCAACAGAGACTATATCAAGTTCAGACATATCTTGGCCTTTATGATTTCTGATAGCCCTCAGTAACGCCTTACCATGCAGAATTCCTATTATTTCGTCCTGGTCCCCTCGAAATAATGGTAACCGCGTAAAGGGGCTTTCGGTCAATTCGTCTAAAATTTTCTCTACGGGCAAATCCGAGTCAATCATGATAACATTTCTTCTATGCGTCATTATTTCCTCAACCGAAACCTCCCCTAAGTCAAGTATACTGCGAAGCATGGCCCTTTCCTCGCTTACCTCTGGTCCTGGTCCCCTGTGTAATTCAATTAAGCCTCTTAATTCCTCCTCTCTTTCTTCTTGCCCAAATTTAGCGTAAATTTTAGCACCAAAAACACGAAAAACCCCGTTAACTATCAATCTAACGGTAATGCTTAATGGTCTTAAACACCAAACAAAAACCCTAATAATTGGCGCCACTAGTAAGGCTGACTTATCAGCATTATTTATAGCAAATGTTTTTGGCAGAACCTCTGCAAAAATCACGACTAAAATGGTCATTGCAATCATTGCATAGGCGACACCAGCCTCATCAAATAAAGATATCAAAATACTTGTTGCCAGTGCAGATGCAGCTATGTTGGTGATATTATTTCCGATAAGTATTGCACCAATTAATGTTTCGTTTTGTCTTCTAAGCCTCAACACAATACTAGCTCGGCGGTTGCCCTGTAGAGACAGTTGATGCAGCCTGGCATCAGAGGCCGCGGTTAAGGCTGTCTCCGATCCCGAGAAAAATGCTGACAAAAATAAAAGTATAGTAATAACTAAAACGCCGAGAAATAACGTTTCGTTCATACCAGTTATTTCAATCATTGGACCCTCTTATAGTAGATATTCAAATTATATAGTGTTAGGAATAATGCTACAATTTCCCCTCTATAGATTTTGTGAGGATTTGGGCAACTTTTTCTGGCATGATGTCTGATGTAATAAAACTAGTTCCTATTTCTCTAAGTAAAATAAATCTCATTTTTCCTTTTAGAACTTTTTTATCGTGCCTCATATGGTCAATTAAATCATCCACATTCCACTCTGAAAACTTATCAATAAAATTTAAATTTATTGGGAGCCCCACTGTTTTAAAGTGGCGGATCACTCTGTCTACTTCTTGGCCATTAAGAAAACCCATAGTTTTTGATAAATTCATAGCGGCTACGATGCCAAGTGCAACAGCTTCCCCATGCAACAATTCGCCATTATATCTAGCCTCTGCCTCGAAAGCATGACCAAAAGTATGACCAAAATTTAAAAGCGCCCTCTCCCCAGCTTCTCTTTCATCTTGTCCAACAATCATGGCTTTTGTCTTGCAACTTTCAACAATGGCAATTTGCCGTGCCTTTGAATCACCTGATATGACTTTTTGACCGTTCATTTCAAGCCACTCAAAAAAAGGCTTGTTTTTGATCAATCCATATTTAACTATTTCCGCATAACCTGCCAGCAATTGACGTTTTGGCAAGCTATCTAAAACTCCAGTATCAATTATAACCAGTTTAGGCTGATAGAAACTACCAGCTAAGTTTTTTCCTCGACTTGTATTAATACCCGTCTTCCCACCTACTGAACTATCAACCTGCGCCAACAACGTGGTCGGCACTTGGATAAAATCAATCCCCCGCAATGCAATTGCCGCCGCGAAACCCGCTAGATCACCTACTACACCGCCACCCAATGCTAGGATTAATCCGTCTCGAGCTAATTGGGCTTCAAAGAATTTATCTAGGAGAGATTCTAATTGATAGAATGATTTGCTGCTCTCTCCCGCGGGCACGCATGCTACTTCAAAGTCGAGGCTATTTCTTTTTAATGAATCGACAACAGTATTCAACCAGAGTGACGCCACGTCTTGATCTGTGACTATAAGAATCTTTCTTTGACCGCATTTTTTTTGTATTGTTTCTCCTATATCCTCGAGCATCTTAGTTCCTACAAAGATCTCGTAACTACGGTCGCCAAGATTTACGGGAATAACCTCGATTGAGTCCATTATTTTTGCTCATACGTTAAAGAGAAATAATCAGTAATAGATTCACACACTTTATCAACGGTCACATCGATCGAACCACTTACTGTATTAACAATCATATCGGCCTCTGCATAAATTGGATACCGCTTCTCAATAAGTGACTGAAGTGTCGCGCGAGGATTTTTAGTTTGCAGTAAAGGACGCCCGGATCGTCGTGCTAATCTATGATCCAAAGTATCCAAATCGGCATTGAGCCATATAGATATCGCTGTATTTTTTATCATGGCACGCGTTTCTGGGTCCATAAACGCGCCGCCGCCAGTCGCCAATATACAAGGCCAAGATTTTAGAAGTCTTTCTATTACTCGTTTTTCCCCTCTTCTAAATTCCTTTTCGCCAAATTTTTCGAAAAACTCCGTTATGGTACAGCCAGCAGCCTTTTCTATTTCATGATCCGCATCGACGAATGAAACTTGCATTCGCTCAGCTAATTTCCGACCTATACTAGTTTTCCCAGCCCCCATTAATCCAACCAAAACAATAGGTTTTTGGAATTGACCATGATATTTTCTTCCAGAGTTACTTTTGCTCACTAGACCCCATACCAAGTAATTTTAAATAATGACCTTTATTCTTATAACCAACTAACTTTTCAACTTTCAGCATAATCAACATATTGAGTAAATACAAAGAATGTTATCGCGAATACATCTAGTGAGCTTCAAAAGGAAGCAAAATAAAAAAACAAACTACTCTCTGTTTGATTTGTATATTTATAAACTGCTATCATAGATATATAAGACGCCACTCATCGGGTTTAAATATGAAGTCTGCATTAATGGTTTTAATTTTGATTTCTTTAACATTGTTAGGGGGATTATTTTTCTTGGCTGTGTGGGACATTCCTGCCCCAGTTACTTCGATAGAAAGAGATATTTCTAATGAGAAGCGCTCGTAATAAAGTACAGTATATCTTCATCTTACTTGGTATTCTTTATTCCATCGTCATCAGCCCAACAATACTTGCAGATACGCCAACGTCGTTGATTCCAAATAAGGCATACACGCCCTCAAAAACAACAATAGACAAACAAAAAAATAAAATAACGACTGACGTCAGTGTACAAGACCAACCAGACACAAAAGAAACAACCACACTGCGGGAAAGAGTAGGGATAGAAGTTAGTAGTTTGAGAGATATAGATGTCGAAAGCATTGGCACTATAGACTCAACTTCAGGTGGGTTTAAAAAAAATATGTGGGGTAGCACATCGCGGAAGACGATAGAAAATCTCTTTAGATTTTTACCTAGTCAGTTGCATTCAAGAAACCTTCAAAACCTGTATAAACGCCTCCTTCTGACAACAGCCAAAATCCCCGGTACGGGGCAAAATTCTGAGCAAACGGGTCTACTCTTTAAGAGAGCACAAGCGTTGTTTCGTTCAGGGTATTTGGTAGAATTTGAAAAATTGACGAAAATCATACCGGATGAATATCATGGTGAACAACTGGCTAAACTGAGGACCGATGCCGCGTTTCTACAAAATGAAATGGATAAGGCATGTGATATTACCTCTCGTTGGTTTGAAAAATCCTCCTCACAATATTGGCAAAAATCTCTTATTTTTTGCGATGCACTCGACAGTAATTGGGACAAAGTTGACTTTGGCCTAAATTTGCTACTCGAACTTGGCGCAGAAGATGAAATCTTTTTCAGTTTAATGCAAAAGCTGAGTGATCTTGTTGATGGAACCATTGAACTTACTGTAGATAAATTAGTCCCACTTTACGTCGCCATGCTACGAGCCAGTAAACATGAACTACCAAAACTGGCTTCCAAAATTCCAAGTGCTTGGTTACTACCTAACTATATACAAGATCCAGGTGTGGAACACTCGATAAGACTATCATTAGCTGAGAGAGCAGCTAAACTTGGAGTGATTGATATTCAAACTTTGGCAGAAGTTTACAGATCTGCAGAACTAAATGAAAATGAAATAGAAAACGCCATTTCGATAGCCCTCAATGAAAAAACACCTAGAGCTCGAATGCTTTTATATAGAGCAACACTGAGGCATGAATCCAACTTTGGAAAAGCACAAGCCATTCAAAGGGCCCAATCAATAGCTCAAGAAAACAAACTTTTTCCAGAGATGGCAGAACTTTACACACCTATTTTCGATCAAATCCAACCTGGATCAGAGCTTGGATGGTTTGCACCACATGCAACATTACTCCACACGGCCAACTTCGACGTAGAACAAGCAAGATCATGGTCTTCTCTTGCCATGCGTGAATCTAGTATGGATCAAACCGTTATGGCAACTGCCTATTCGTATTGGCCATTAATTAGAATTATGTGGGGTGATGAAGTTTTTAAATGGGACGATGATAGTATGAGGAATTGGTGGCAAATAATAAAAAAAACTAACCCAAAGAAGGCCCGAGAATCCGCCTCCTTATTATATCATTTGATGCATGTTCTTGGAGACCCCATATCGCCAAGTTTACGGGCAGCGTTAATTGGACCAAATGCCGCAAATCGAGCGAAAAAAACTATCTTCGACAATCAATTTTCTATAGAAATAGCGGCAAATGCAGGCAAGTTAGCAGAGACTATAACTCTGATATTAATTTCGTTAGACAAGACCGATTTTACTGCCCTATCAACGAGCGAATTAATATTAATTGTTAATAGCGTCAATAAGTTGGGGTTGCATGAGGAAGCCAGAAAACTTGCGTTTGAGATAATGGTTGCCCAACTTTTCTAAGATATTTTATAACATTAGATAATGATCGAGTAATACAATTGGAAAAATCGGTTAATCCACTTACAGATAGTTTTTTAAACATGTTAGTGGCCGAACGAGGAGCCACGGTAAATACCGTTTCAGCTTATTTAAATGACATTTCTCACTTTAAAAAATATCTAATTGAAAACGAGATTGATAGTAAAATTGAGAGTTGTTCCAAGGACAGTATCGCCAATTATATAAAATACTTGAATAAAAACGGCTTAAATCCAAGAACGGCAACTCGCCGGTTATCCTCCCTTAGACAATTTTTTCTTTTTCTTCAATCCGAAAACTATAGAAGCGATAATACAACTAACAACGTAAATGGGCCTAGACAAATTAAATCGCTGCCAAAATTATTATCAGAGGAAGAAATAGAGCAACTTTTTGATCAAGCAAATCACATGGTGGGGCCTGAGGGCATCAGATTAGTTTGCTTGCTTGAAATCGTTTATGCTGCGGGGTTGCGAGTCTCTGAATTGATCAGCCTACCAAACACGGCCTTATCCCAGAATCAAAATATTTTATTGGTGCGAGGCAAAGGTGGAAAAGAGCGTCTAGTTCCACTAACCATGTCTGCTATAAATTCTATCAATGCCTATCGAGAGGTTCGTCACGTTTTTTTGAAGTCTAATCATGAATCCAAATTTTTATTCCCATCTCGGTCCAAAGAGGGGTTTCTTACTCGACGAAGAGTGGGTCAACTTTTAAAAGATCTTGCAATAGCTTCAAATATCAATCCTCAAAAAGTGTCACCACATGTATTACGACACGCGTTTGCCACTCACTTATTGGACCATGGAGCCGACCTTCGAAGCTTACAGAAGATGCTTGGACACGCCGATATATCTACGACACAAATTTATACCCATGTACTAAGTAAACGACTGATCTCTGTCGTTTCAAGTCACCACCCATTAGCCAAAAAAGACTATACGGCTAGTAATAATTGATTAGCTTTTGGTTCAAAAAAGAATTACCATATTAAGTTGCTTAAATAAGGAGTGATAAAGAAGTGTTTCTTGATTTTGAGAAGCAAGTAGCCGAATTCGAAGGAAAAATCGAAGAATTAAGGCACATGTCTAGCAATAGCGACACGGATATCGTGGCCGAAATTAGTAAATTGCAAACCAAAGCCGAACGTCAGTTGAAAACTATTTATGAAAAACTCACTCCCTGGCAAAAAGTGCAGGTTGCTCGCCATCCAAATAGACCTCATTTCGGAGAAGTAGCGAATTATCTCCTCAATGACTTTGTAGCTTTAGCAGGGGATCGCAGTTTCTCTGAAGACAAAGCCATTAATGGTGGTTTAGCCCGATTTAGGGATTATTCGGTAATGGTGATTGGAACAGAAAAAGGAAATACAACTCAACAACGTTTAGAGACTAACTTTGGTATGGCCAAGCCGGAAGGTTACAGGAAAGCAAAACGGTTTATGGAAATAGCCGATCGATTTGATCTACCAATTTTAACATTCATTGATACCGCAGGCGCTTATCCCGGTATTGGTGCAGAAGAGAGAGGGCAAGCAGAAGCTATAGCAAAATCAATAGAAATGAGCTTGAAAGTTAATGTCCCAACCGTAGCTGTAATATTAGGTGAAGGTGGTTCAGGAGGAGCCGTTGCCTTAGCAACAACCGACCGCGTTTTGATGCTTGAACACTCTATTTATTCGGTCATTTCTCCAGAAGGTTGTGCTTCTATTCTTTGGAGAAGCGGTAAAAATGCGACGGAAGCAGCAAATGCTTTACGCCTGACCGCTCAAGACCTCTATTCGTTGGGCATTATTGATGAAATAGTTAAAGAACCCTTGGGTGCAGCCCACAGAAATCACAAAAGTACCCTCGATAACTTGGGCGATGCGATAGAAACTAATCTTAAAGAACTATCCAACATACAAAAATCTAGTTTATGCGAAAGCCGTCGATCCAAATTTGTAAACATGACCCATAATAAACTTATTTGATATTTCAGAAAGCTTTTGTGTAGTAACGATCATTCAAAAGCGATGGAACCTTATTTTGAGATACCTGCACCAAACTCAAATCGATATCAGCCGTAATGTAACCAACGGTAGTCCCCCCATCAGCTAAGACACTTCCCCATGGGTCTACTATTAATGAGTGGCCATATGTTTGACGAGCATCAGCATGCATCCCAACTTGAGCTGGAGATACAATAAAACAGCCGTTCTCTATCGCTCTAGCGCGTTGTAAAATATGCCAGTGAGCCTCTCCAGTTACTCTAGTGAAAGCAGCAGGTGAAAAAATAATCCTCGCACCTGCTTTAGCTAAATCTCTAAATAAATGTGGAAAACGAATATCGTAGCAGATAGTTAATCCCATAAGCCCCCACGGGGTATCGACAACTACTGCTTCAGTTCCAGGTTCATATGTTTTTGATTCCATGTATTGATTACCATCGCCGACCTCAACATCAAACATATGAATTTTTGAATATTTAGCTACTATTTTCCCATTTGAATTAATCAGAAAGCTACGGTTTGATAATTTAGTTGTTGATACTTTTACTGAAATTGAACCAATTAGTAGCCAAATATCAAGATCACAAGCCAGTTCGCAAAAAGCTCTCAAGACCCTATGGGCTTCCTCCGGCTCTGCTTTTGATAGTGCTGAAGCTCTATTGGGCTCGAGCATGCCTACAACCTCTGGTGTGGCAATAATCTGCGCGCCTGAAGCACTTGCTTGCCTAATAAGATCGCTAACTGAAGCTATATTTTCATCAGGCTCAGGAGTAGAGTTAGTCTGGATACAAGCAATTTTTACTACTGACATAAAAAGTTTCTTTTCAACATATTATAGATCCAACATTGAATCTAATTTTCCACTATTATCTAAATCAGCTAATTCGTCAGAGCCACCTATGCCCAAACCATCTATAAAAATTTGAGGAACAGTATAGCGTCCATCTGACCTATGTAACATTTCTTCTCTCATTTTAGAATTGATGCCCACATCGATTTCTTTGAAATCAACTCCTTTGTCATTCAGCAACCTCTTAGCCCTATGACAAAATGGGCACCACATCGACGAATAGATCTCTACAACTGCCATTATTAAACTCCAATTTCAGCACAAAATCATATGAGCTTGACCCTAAAAATATGTGCCATTGATTTATGTGATGAACCAATCTTCTAAAACTTCATCATTATGCTCTCCCAAAAGTGGGGCAGCTTTCGAAATTTTTGCAGGCGTATCAGATAGTTTAACAGGAACCCCAATGGTTTTCATTTTACCTATTTTAGTATGCTCTACTTCGACAACCATTTCACGGGCAATAGTTTGTGGGTCATTAAAGACTTCCACATGATTCATCACAGGTCCTGCGGGAATTCCAGCCTCATCGAATGCTTTACAAAGCTTATCTGTGGATTGACGCTTGAAGAAAACTTCTAGCTCAGGAACTAATTCTTTATTATTCAGCACTCGGTCTGCTTTAGATTTAAATCTCGCGTCCTCCAACAGATGCTCGCATTTTAAAATCTTGCATGTTCCCCGCCAAAAATTATCCTGCGCACCTCCAACTGTCACATAACCATCACTTGTTGGGAAAAGCTGATATGGAGCGCTGCCACGATGCGCCTGTCCTAGACGCTCAGGAACCTCTCCGTTTGCAAATACGTTCGCGGCCTCATACACCCCCAAAGATATACCCGACTCATAGAGACTTGTATCAACGTGCTGTCCCTTGCCCGTATACGTCCGAGCTGCCAAAGCGGTTAAAACCCCAATAGCGCCATTCATTCCACCACACACATCGGATACTGGCATTGGGATCCTATAAGGAGGCCCCTCTGGCGGCCCATTTATTGACATTAAGCCAGACATTCCGCATGCAATTAGGTCAAATCCACCTCTCGGCGCATATGGCCCCGTTTGACCAAATCCGGATATAGAACAATAAATTAAAGTCGCATTTATTTTGGAAATTGATTCATAGTCAATACCCAGCCGTTTGGCCGTTCCCGGTTTGAAGTTTTCAATCATCACATCAGCTACTGTGACCATTTTGAGCAACAATTTGAGATCCTTTTCATCTTTCAAATTTAGAGTCACCGAGCGTTTGTTTCTATTCCACAACATGAATGGTGCGCTTTCCCCATCCTGGAAAGGGGGTGTTTTGCGAAGCTGATCGCCGTCCTTTGGGTTTTCGATTTTAACTACATCCGCACCATGGTCTGCTAAAATCATTGCGCAATACGGCCCTGAGAGATGGCTTGTTAGATCCAAAACTTTTAAATGCGATAGCGATGACATAACCTAATTATCTCCTACAGTATTTTCCATTTATTTAACATCAGGGTCTATAAGCTTGATGATACTTGTAGTATCCAAATCTCCAAATCCATTCTCAATTAGATGTTGAAAAGCTGCAGTTGCGGCAGCTCCCAACGGCGTTGCAGTACTTGATGACTGAGCAGCTGACTGGGACAATCGCAAATCTTTCAGCATCAACTTTGCCATGAAACCTGGTTTAAAATTATTATTTGCTGCAGAACCAGAACATACACCTGGCATCGGATTAAAATTCTCAAAATAGAGAGAGTTTCCGGTAGAAGTGGAGATAACGTTATATAATGTTTCCCGGGGAACACCCAAGCGTTCACCCATAACCATCGCTTCTGCCGCAGCAAGAGCATTAATACCTGCCAGCATATTGTTACAAATTTTTGTTACTTGTCCTAACCCTGCGTCTCCGCAATGAACCAAATTCTTACCCATGGCCTCCAAGATTGGTTTTGCTTTTTCAAAGGACCCTTTCTCCCCTCCACACATAAAAGTTAGCGTTCCTGCGTCAGCACCAGTTACCCCACCTGAAACCGGCGCATCAATCATATCAAAACCAGCCGCTTTCGCTGCTGCATGCGCGGCTTGTGCCGTTTCAACATCGATAGTGGATGAGTCAATCATTACCGTTCCGGGATCAGCAGCTGCGAGGACTCCATCGTCCATAAAAACCTCTTTAACGTTGGCACCAACAGGTAGCATGGTCACTACAAACTCAACTCCAACAGCTGCGTCCTTGACTGAAGAAGCAGCTGTTGCTCCAGACTGAACCGCAAAATTTATCGCCTCTTCCGATAAATCAAATACCTTCAGAGAGTGCCCTGCTTTAATCAGGTTGCGCACCATTGGCCCCCCCATATTGCCTAATCCAATAAATCCAATTTGCGCCATTTGATTTCTCCTATGCTGAGACTTAATACAATTTTTTTTAGAGTTACTAAAATGAAATTAACCTATAGATAAAATATTGTTCTGAATTTTTTATACCATAAGTCACTATTCACCTAAGCAATATGCAGATCAAGAGAACTTGTGAAAGTAATCTTTTTTAAAGGTTTAAAAAGAGACTATTTTATCGCGTAAACAATCCACATTGCTTGGCAATAATTTTTGTAGCCACGCCGCGCAGCTTCTTCTAACGGCAGTTCATATGTCGTTTCGCAAGGGTCTATAAGAGAACAACCATCTAACAAACCCGTGTATTCATCTTTTGAAAAAAAATGTGAGAGGCCAATAGACTCAAGATTAATTTTGTTTTTTGCCTCTTCTGATTTGAGAACCAACGTACCTGGGTCGGTTTCTTTAATACTTCCCTTGTTCAATTGATACGTTGTATGATTTTGGCTTAGCATGTGTCCTATAAAAACGCCGCCGGGCTTTAATACCCTCACAGTTTCCTGGAAGGCTTTTTTCCTATCTATTTCATTTAGATGTTGGAAAACACAGGATTCCAGTACTCCATCAAAGCTATCTTTTTCAAAAGGAAGAGAAGTGGCAGAGCAATGCTTCAAATCTCCTAACCGATGTTCCAACTGGTTTTTTTGAAAGTGATACTTACACAGACCGAGAGCCTTTTGAGATATGTCGATGCCGTTTGGTTGAATACCCTTTTCCGCCAACCAGATCAAATTCGCACCTGCACCACAACCTATCTCTAAAAATTTCAGCTGTTTTATTTGTTCAGGATTTTCATAACGAGCTCGCAAGAAATGAGAGGTAAATCGGACTAAGGCCTCTACGGGTGCGGTGTTGTATGCATTTTGATCAATCTGTTCTTTAAAAGACTCATCCCACCACTCCTCCATAAAATCCTGACGAGTCTTTCTTTTTGATATCACTGTTTAACCTTCTCATGATCATTGAGCTCAGGAATTATCTCATCTAACCATTGTATAACTTTCATATTCTGTATTATCAAATATTCCAAATACTCATCTATTTTATCTTTTTCGACCAAATGTATATAATGCCTGTTGTCACTTTTCACTAAACAAGTTCTGTACCCAAATCGTATAAGCCTATCATTGATTGATGGCGTAGCATAATATCCCCACGATTTCCGGCAAACATCAAACTCACCTCCATTTTTGGCGGTAAAAGTAACCTGTTCGTCCGGACCTAGGTTTATGTCCATCACGTGTGACAATTGAATTGGAGCATCGGAATCTCCTACTTTAAATTTCCGTGGGGGATCAATTTTTCTAAATTGCATCATTGCGCTCCCAAAGCAGCCACTTTTCTGCTGCACGATTTAAATCGAGGCGTTCTCCAAATGTTTCCAGCATCCACGTTACACGCCTCAAGTCTTCTGGGGTGTCTATCGCTAAGTTTACTCCATGATATTTCTTATTATCCGAAAAGAAGTTTTTTATTCTAAAATTGTCCGGGTTTTTATAAAAATAGGGAGTCACGTGCTCTCGGTCGTATGGATCTTGGGTTAAACTCAGTAATCTTTTCAGTGATGAAGTGCCAATGACCTCAACACTAGCGCCACTAGGAAAACTTCTCGGGAAAACATTTGTTACTAAGTCAAAACACCCATTTTGATATTCTAAAAGTGCTTTATTAATAAGATTTGAGTCTATGAAAGGGCTATCACCGCTCACACGAACAAAATGATCCAGGCCATTATCTCTAGCACAGCAAACTGCTCTTAGCGCTACATCATCAATAGAGCCACGAAAAACATCGATACCACGAGTTTCTAGATGGGCGACTAAAGGGTCATCCAAATAACTTTCTGTTGTGGCGACTATAGTCCTCGATGTCCCTATAACTCCCTCAAGTTTGTCAAGAACTCTATCAACCAATGTTATCCCGGCGATTTTTATTAATGCCTTGCCAGGCAGGCGAGTTGAATTAAGGCGAGAAAAAACCAAGACCCCAGATGTCATGCATTCGTCCTCACGACTTTCTCCCACTCTCGCACATACCATTCACAATATTTTTTATATCCTTCTTCAATGGACCATTTTGGATAGAACCCAAGACTTTGCCGCGCTTTATCCATTCGTAACGTTCCACGGACAGGTTTATCGACAGCTTTTGGACTATTTTCTAATCTAGCGTTAGGTAATATCTCTTTAACGATACTTGCTAATTCCGCTATACTTCTAGCGTTTCCATAAGTCAGATTGAAAGTATCTGATGCACCATGGCCACCATGCAATGCTAGTGCCCTAATCATTCCGCTCACAAGGTCATCAATATAAGTAAAGTCTAGAAGACCGTTACCGCCACCTTCTAAGCGAAGAGGCTTTCCTGCTAAAGCATTTTCTATAAATGCCTGGCTAACCCGCCTACTTACACATCTTTCTCCATAAAGGGCGCTCGGCCTTATTATACAAGTACCCAAACCATTAGTATGACAATATGTCCGAACTAACCTTTCTCCCATATATTTAGTATTCGCATAAATTCCCCTTGGTCTTGGACGGGTCGTTTCATCAACCCATTCATCTATGAAATCGCCATATACCGTGCTCGAGCTAAGGAACATTAACGTAGATACGTCAGCGTGCCCCAACCGGCACAACTCTAGAACATTTCGCAATGTTGTAAGTTGAAGATCAAAACACATTCCAGGGTTTTTACGGGCTTCAACCGCGCTAGCAATAGCTGCTAGATGTACAATTTTAGTGGGACCAAAATCCCTAAATACACTCGCTAAATCAGAGAAATTTCTAGCATCGCAATTTCTAAACTCTACTCCAAGTTCCCGCATTAGCTCAAAGCGGCTCATCAAAAAATGTAAATTCAGGTCTCGCTTTGATACATCGCCGTTGTCGTGAAATGTGTTGTCAACTAGGCTATTGACCATCATATTATCAACGACCATCGTCGTTATATCATGGCGCCTTAATTCCAAAGCAAGATTGTGTCCTATAAATCCTCCACCACCCACTAATAATACTCTATCATTATCGAGTTTCTCAATTACTGTCTTGAATGGGATACTAGTCATTAATTTGACCTTGGTTTTTTGAATTAAAGGAAACTTATAGCAATAAGAGACAAAAATCTTTCTTTTCTTCAGACGTTGTGTAGTCAATCTACAATAGAAGTATAATATAAGTGTTCTGAAAAACGCACTATACATTGATTGCCATTCACAAATAATGTGGATTAAGACCAAAAGTAAACTCGTTGGATTAAAATGGGAAAGATAGCAGGTATACAGCTTCCAGGTGAAAGTGCGTTTGCCAATGACAAGGCTTCAACTATGCTACAAAGTATTGGCGTGAAGAGGCCAATTTGCTTATTGAGTTGCGCTTCCTCAGACAAAGAGGGTTTTGCCACCTTGGGCAAACGCATGTTGGTATTAGATGGGGTGATCTATAACCCAGAAGACTTCAGCACAAAATATAACGGGCATACTGATTCTGAACTAATTTTGATATCGATTGAGAAAATTGGGCTTAAGGCAACACTCAGGAAAATTAATGGAGACTTTGCGCTAGCTCTTATTGACCAGCGTTCCGGTTCACTGACTTTAGCGCGAGATAGGTTTGGTATTCGACCGTTATACTATAGCTCGAAAGGGCCAAATCGCAGTTTTTCTTCGAGTATTCGGTCTCTGCTAAATTTATCCTTTGTATCAAAAAAGATAAACCCAACGTTCTTAAAAACTGCCGCCGCCTTGAATTACCGTTTCCTTGATACACACCCGAATAGAACTCCCTTTCTAGACGTAGTTCAAGTACCCCCTGGGTCTATAGTCGAATTCAAAAAAGGATCCACAAACAACTATAGTTTCTATGAGTGGCAATCCGATGAGAAAAGACAGGGCCTAATAGTTACAGAAACCGATTATATTGAACTTTTTGAGGATTCTGTGGCACGCCGTTTAAAAAAGTCATCTGACCCGATCTTTACTCTTTCGGGCGGACTAGATAGTTCGGCCGTCATAGCTATGGCACACAAAATTACTGGTATTCCACAACCAGCGATCTCATCCATCCATGAGGATAAGTCGTTCGATGAGAAACTTGAAATAATGGATATTGTGAATTCTGGTATCGTGGAATGGGAGGCCGTTTCAATTGATAATCCCAACATTTTTGACCTCCTTGAAAAAGTTACTCCCCACCATGAGTACCCCATACCTACCGCGACATGGTTAAATCATTTTATTTTAACCAAGAAGGCCAAACAACTTGGATATCGATCACTTTTTACGGGCTTGGGGGGTGATGAACTAAATGCAGGGGAATATGATTACTTTTTCTATTTTTTTGCTGATTTAAAGTACCAAAAAAAAGATGCCTTACTTAGACAAGAAATTGAAGCTTGGATCCGAAATCACAATCATCCTATATTTAAAAAATCCGAAAATTTAGCTATGTCACAAATATCTAAATTAACCAGTCAATCCGCTATAGGGAACTGCAACCCAGACATTGGATTGCTGTACAAATACCAAAAAATACTGCATTCAGATCTGACTGATTTAACCGATGTCATTCCAACTTATCATGCTACATCGGATAGCTATCTTTTGAGTCATAGTAGAAATGAATTATTGCAAACAACTATGCCATGTTGTTTGCGCGCGAGTCATTTGAATTCCAATGCCATGGGAATATCGGACTTCCATCCGTTTCTAGATTATAGACTATTCGAATTAATGGGTGGCGTCCCATCAGAACAGAAGATTCGAAATGGTATTACTAAAGCTTTTGCCCGGCGCGCATACAAGGGATTATTGCCTGAAGCTACAAGAACAAGAATTACTAAAAAGGGATGGAATGCGCCTGCTCATCAATGGTTTGCCAATCAAGGGAGAAAAAATTTATTAGACCTAATATCTTCGAGGCAATTTATTGAACGTGGGATTTATAATCAAAAAGAATTACACAACGTGGTAAATCAGCATTTCAAAATCCTTAAATCGGGAAAAAATATCGAAAATCACATGATGGTAATTTGGCAGATTGTTTCTTTGGAGATATGGCTTAGACACCTGGATTCTGTATAAAATCTGAGGTTATTACCCTCAACCATTTTCTACTTTTTGTCCCTTCCACACGCAAACTGTCAGGACCTCCCCCTTAAAAAAATTAGTACTTTCTATACGAATTTTTTCCCCGTCTAACATGTCTAACATTTCATCTTTCGAAAAACCTAACCATCGGTGACCGTACTCATCTCTCAATTCTGTCAACCCGTGATCAGAAAAATCAACTATAAAAAGAATACCTCCCGGCTTTAGCACCCGAGTTGCTTCAGTCAAAACGTCTTTGGGCTTTTCTGCATAACGCAATAGGGAATTAATTGTTATCAGTCCAAAACGATTTTCGGCAAAAGGGAGTCGATACATATCTCCGATACGAACCTGACAGTTTTTTAAGTTTGCTTGTTCTAGGTTCGTCCTCGCAATAGCCAACATTTCGCGGGAATTATCAATCCCTATTGCCTTCTCTATTTTTGACCCCAGCAGAAGCAGCATCCTCCCGTTACCGGTTCCAACATCAAGCAGCTCACCTATATTTTCTTGTTGGACATATCGGAACAAAAGCTGATTTATTAACTCTTCGTCAGCAGAAATTCGACTCAGTCGGCTCTGTTCACCCGCAAATTCGTCAAAGTAATTATCCGCAAAACGAGCGCGTTCTGATCTTATTATCCCCAGTCTAGAAAGATCTAACACTAGCACTGGGTCACTTTCGTCCATAAGATCATTGAGAACTTGACTTAATTGAGCATTTTTAACAGATTCAAACAATCTATAATAAGCTCGACTACCCTCTTTATTGCGAATTAGAAGCCCAGCGTCGACTAATAATTTCAAATGACGTGACACACGTGGTTGGCTTTGCCCCAGAATTGCAACAAAATCCCCCACAGAAAGTTCAGCGTGACCACAAAGAGCTATAATTCTTAATCTTGTTGGCTCTGCCGCAGCCCGAAGTTGTCTTAAGAGTTCTTCCAAAAAAGCCTGCCAAATAAAGTTCGAAGTGTATTTTAAGGCGAATAACAAACATATCAATTTAATGAAAACTGTTAAGAGTTTTCTATATAAGATTATAGTTCTTTTCTAAACCAAGACCACGCCTCCTCTGGAAGCTCAAATTAATTGCTAGTGAGAAGATGCGGCATTGAATTTGACAGTTGATGCATTAAGACTACAGAGAGATCTAAGGGAACAACTTTCCTATTTTTTAATTCTTGTGTAGTAAAAAAAGAAAAACATCGACCTTCTTTTAACTCGAGTTTGTCGATCTCCGCTTTTTTGATAGAGCAAGTAAATACTGTCATTTCTCTATCAATTATATTCACCATGTCTAGAGAATAAGTGCACAAAAAGAAATGCTCTATTGAGTCTGGACAGTACGATAGTTCTTCATAAAGTTCGCGCTTTATAGCTAGAATAGGGGTCTCCATGCTTTCTAAGGCCCCTCCAAACAATCCCCAATATCCAGGGAAAGTAATTGTCGAAATATCATCACGTAACTGAAACAAATAGCGGCCTTGATCATCTGTAATTATGGCTTTTGCCGCCCTTTTAATTATCATTCAATCTATTATCCAAACACCAATAATCATTGATTTATCCAAAACTATGAAGGACATTCCCATACTCCTTCAGCCATTTTTTTGATTTTTTCCAGTCATTGATCAAAAACTCAACATTTTTCCAGAATCTTGGAGAATGATTCATCTCTACCAGATGAGCTACCTCATGGGCGCAAACATAGTTGAGAACATGCTCAGGGGCAAAAACAAGCCTCCACGAAAAAGATAAATTGCCGTTTGACGAGCAACTTCCCCACCTAGACTTTGTATCCCTAACAGTAACTTTATTAATATTTCTATCTAAAATTTTTGCGTAATTCTGACTCCTGGTTCGCATCTCTTCCCAAGCTTTTATTTTAATCCAATCCTTAATCCTACGAGGAATATGCTCAGTCATGCCACTAACACAAAGATCCATTGGCAGATTAGATTCATTCAATTGAATCCATACATTTCCAAAGTTCTTCGGGCAGTGTCTTATAACATAACGCTCCCCAAGGATCGGTAATACCGCGCCATCACAAAATTCGACTCGATTTGGGATTTGCGATAATTTATCAGAGAGCCAATTTAAGTGATTCTGTATAAAATTCTTAATAATAGGAGTTGACGTTTCTCTTGGATGAGTCAGAACAGCCGCATTACGGCTCGTGTCTATACGCAGACTTATTCTCTTGGTCCGATCACTGATTTTTGTTTCCACAAAAGTCCTGGTCCCCGAAGGAAGAAGAATATCTATACCTTGAATATCTCTATTAGACACAAAGGATATTCCCAATACGTTGTCATTCGGAACACTACGAACCATTCTCTATTATAACGTGAGAATAGCTTTTATGAAGAATAAAACTCTTCTTTGAGAAGAGCAAATATCATGTGATCCTCCCATTCCCCATTAATCTTCAAATATTTTTTGGCTAAGCCCTCATATCGGAAACCAGCTTTGTTCAGCACACCTTGACTAGGATGATTAGTTGGTAGACATGCCGCCTCAACTCTGTGAAGAGATAAATTATCAAAAACAAAATCACACGCCCCGTGCACTGCCTCAGTCATATATCCATTCCGTGCGTACTCGCGACCCATCCAGTATCCGAATGAAGCCGATTGAGCTACACCACGCTTTACATTAGCAATGGTTATTCCTCCTACGAGGACATTATCTAATCTTCTAAAAATAAAAAAAGCATATCCGCGGTCATTACTCCAATCTTCTGAGTACTTTGACAAGCGACGTCGAAAGGAGGCCTTTGTCAGGGCGTCAACAGGCCAAGTCGGTTCCCACGGAGTCAAAAATTTACGACTATCTGATCTAACTTTAACCCACGCCGTCCAATCTCCGCGGACGGGTGAACGCAAAAACAAACGTGGAAGAGTAATTCTCGGTTCAGATAAAATTGAGGGGAAAAAATTTAAAGCCACAACATATTTCAATTGCTATTAAAAATACAAGTTGAACACGACAACTAAATTCAGGCAAGCCTTAGACCTAGTATAGATCTGTAATTATTTCAGTCTATCACAAAATTTTTCGTATGATTCTAAGTTAGAAACAGGACCAAGGGCAGTCAGTGTGGGAACAGTAGCCAAAAGTTTTTTTATTACTCTTTTCACAGAAATTATATCAACCTGATTGACCTTTTCTACTATTTCCTCAACCGTCATAATACCTCCATGAACCAGGAGATGTTGAGCCATTTGCTCACAACGGTTGGAGGTCGTCTCACGACTCATTAACAGGCCAGAACACAGCTGTACTTTTGATCTCTCAATTTCTAATTCAAGATCGCTTTCTATAATCCCCAATAGTTCATCGCATACTACTGGCACTAATTCCTTTATCTGTTTTTCACCTGTCCCAGCATAAATCCCCAATATACCACTATCTCTGTAAGCAGACGTGAATGCATAAATTGAATAGACTAAACCTCGTTTTTCTCTAACTTCTTGAAACAAACGCGAGGACATTCCTCCACCCAGCAACATGGATAATACCTGTTGAGCGTAAAAGTCCGGATCATAAAAAGTTACCCCGGGGAAACCTATGATTAAGTGAACCTGTTCTAGATTTTTATGCTGCCGCCAATCGCCACCTACATAGTTTGCCGGCTCCAACGCTGGAATTTGTTTCTTAGAGACCGACGAGAATTTACTGTTTACAAGATCTACGAGATTATCGTGGCAGATATTCCCCGCTGCAGAAAAAACCATTTGCTCACCACCATAATTATCATTTATGAATTTAACTACGGTATCTCGCGACATTTTACTTATAATTTCTCCAGTGCCAAGAACTGGACGGCCAAGTCCCTGGTCTGGGTAGGCTGTCGACTGAAAATAATCGAAAATTATATCATCCGGTGTATCTGCACACTGTCCTATTTCTTGCAATACCACATTGCGTTCGCGATCTAACTCTAATTCTGCAAATATGGAGTTTTGCAGAATATCACTTAGGATATCGACTCCTAAGCTCATATCGTCCTTTAAAAGTTTTGCATAATAAGCCGTCTGTTCCCGAGAGGTATATGCATTGAGATGTCCTCCAACAATCTCTACTTCTTCAGCTATGGCCGCCGCACTTCTACCGTTAGTACCCTTGAATGCCATATGTTCTAGAAGATGGGCTACCCCATTCACATCTGCGGACTCATTCCTTGTACCAATTCCAAACCAAGCACCAAGCGAAACGCTCTCTACAGAATTCATTGTATCACTAACAACTCGTATACCATTGTCCAAGTTAGTAACTTTAACTTGAGACTCAGACATTTGTATTATCCGCAATATAATTGGCTACCGAATCAAAATCATTTGGAAGTACGACCGTGTGTTCTTTTTTTTGTAATAAATCATCGAGTTGAATCGGCAAATCAGGATAGGAGCCCGTCGCCCTATGCACAGCATCAGGAAATTTAGCCGGGTGAGCGCAAGCCAAAGAGATAATTGGTATTTCTGGAGACACGAATCCAGATGATCTAATTTGATGCGCTGCTTCTAATCCAACCGCGCTATGGGGATCTATTATCTCACCTGTATCCTTATGAGTTTTTTTCATTCTAGCTAGGGTACTTTCATCGTCCACACTAAGCGCTGAGAAAATATTTGCTCTCTTAGCGATTAGCTCCATTTCAATGTCAAAATAGCCGTTAGTTCGAAAATTCTCTATTATTTCATTTGTTAGTGAACCATCACGTCCGCATAAATCAAATAAAAGTCGCTCAAAATTACTAGACACCTGGATATCCATACTTGGACTCAAACTAGGCCTGACCTGCTTGATTTCCATTTTACCAGAATTAAAAAATCTTGATAAAATATCGTTTGTATTCGTTGCAACTACCAAATTCTCAATTGGTAATCCTAGCGCTTTTGCCGCGTAGGCAGAGAAAACGTTGCCAAAGTTTCCTGAAGGTACCGAGAAACTTACTTTACGATTGGGGCCTCCCAATGCTAACGCAGCCCAAAAGTAGTAGATGATCTGGGGCAATAATCTCGCCCAGTTAATTGAATTAACTGCCGAGAGATTATATTTATCACGATATTCCAGATCATTAAACAATGACTTAACCATGTCTTGGCAGTCGTCAAAAGTACCCTCCAAAGCGATCGCATGGACATTTGGAGCATCAACCGTTGTCATCTGCCTTTGTTGAATATTCGAGACCCTTCCTTTAGGAAACAGTATAAAAATATCAATTGCCTCCCTATTTCTGCAAGCTTCAATAGCAGCTGATCCTGTATCGCCCGATGTTGCACCAACTATTGTTGTTCGCTTTTTGCGTCTTTGAAGTGCTTCATCAAATAACCCTCCAAGGATCTGCATGGCGTAGTCTTTGAAGGCAAGCGTTGGACCATGAAACAACTCTAATAACCACAGATTATTTTTTAACTGCTTCAACGGTGCTACAGCTGGATGTCCAAATTTGTCATAGGTATCACGGACCAGCGCATCAAAGTCATCACTTGAGATACTATTGCCAATAAATGCTTTCATAACTTGAATTGATAGGTCCGCGTACGATAATTCCCGCATGCATTCAATTTCATTCTTGCTAAATTTTGGCCACTCTTTGGGCACGTAAAGTCCGCCATCTCGAGCTAACCCTGTGATCAGAACATCATCAAAATCTAATTCCGGGGCAATCCCCCGCGTGCTAATATATTTCAAGAGTATCTCCAGAGCCAATATTTGGCCACACTAGCCTTGGCTTCGCCGTCTTGCAAGAATGATGGTGCTACCCATAAAATAAAAGGATTAAAACTATGAATATCAAGACAATAGCTATCCAGTCACCCGGAGACATGGGACATGGGATTGGTAGACTACTTGTTGAAGGCGGTTATAGGGTCGTGTCTGCCTTGGAAGGGCGTTCAGAAAGAACAAAAACATTGTCCCAAGAGGCAGGAATTGAAGATGTGGGAGATATAGATAATTTGTTCAATAACGTTGATGTAATACTATCGATTATGAGACCAGATAAGGCTCTTGAGTTTATTGACACTCTAGCAAAAAAGGCCACCAAGTACTCCTCGAGACCAATTATTGTGGATCTTAATGCAATCTCGCCAAACACGGGAAAGAATGCGGCTCAGAGAGCAAGTAAGGTCGGATTAGAATTTATCGATGGCGGAATCATTGGGGGACCGCCTAGAGCACCCAAAAATGATAGCCCTCGCTTGTACGTTTCTGGACCAAATTCGCAAGAGCTTACCTCCTTAAACGCAACAGGGCTTGACTTCCGGAGCTTAGGGAATGAAGTAGGTTCTGCCTCTGCCATAAAAATGTCATACGCGGCTATGACAAAAGGACTAACGGCCATAGCAATAAATTCAATGATCATTGCTAAGTTAGAAGGTGTAGAGGATGCGTTCGCCCAAGAGTTAAATTCTAGCCAACCCAATCTTTTTAATCATATGAAAAAGTGGCTGCCAGATATGTGTCCCAAAGCCTATCGATGGGTGGGAGAAATGGAGGAAATAGCAAAAACTTTCGATGACAATAATTTATCGGAGAAGCTTTTCCATGGCGTAGCAGAAACATACATGGTTGTGGAAAAGTCTATTTTGGGTAAAGAAATTGTGGAAAAAAGGAAAAAAGGAAAAACAGCTGAAGATGTGACAGATATCCTTGCCCGTTTCGTCTCGAAAAATTAGTCTTCTAATAAGTTTTTCACGCTTTACCGAGATATCTACTGTTCAAGTGTGCCAAAAAGGCCGTTGTCGAGAGTGAGCTTCCCGTCGCTTTAATCAATATTTCTTCGGTACTAAGCGCACTTCCGATGCTATGTACGTTTTTTCTCAGCCAACTCAACAGTGTAGAAAAATGTCCCTTTGAAATTTGTGCCAATAGTTCTGGGTGATCTTTTCTAGCCGCAGAGAATAGTTGAGCAGCAGCCAAAGCACCAAGAGTATAAGTAGGGAAGTAACCAAATGCTCCGTCATACCAGTGTATATCTTGTAGGCAACCCTGCAAATCATCGGGCGGTCGCATCCCAAAACTCGATTCAAATGCTTCGTTCCATGCATCAGGTAAATCCGCAACTGACAGATCATCGCGCATGAGGGCCTTTTCTAGTTTATAACGAAGTATAATGTGGAGGGGGTAGGTGATTTCGTCCGCATCAACCCTAATGAAGTTAGGAATAACTCGTTTTGAATTCTTACTTAGTTCCTCGGCTTTCCACTGATCTCCTCGCACCATAAATTCTTTTGCTATGATGGGGGCCAAAAACTTAAAAAACTCCAGAGAGCGGCAAACTTGCATCTCCATTAATAGTGATTGACTCTCATGAACCACCATCCCTCTTGCAGACCCCACAGGCTGTCCTCGCCAACGACTTGGCAAACCTTGTTCATACAGAGCATGACCCGTCTCATGTATCACACCCATCAAACTGCCTGTCCAGTCATTCTCATTATAACGTGTGGTTATTCTGACATCATCTGGAGTGCCACCCGAAAAGGGGTGAACACTTGTATCGAGGCGACCTTTCAAGAAGTCAAACCCTAGTGCCTTCATAATTATTTGACCTAAACTCTTTTGAGTCTCAATAGGCACCGGGGTTGAATATGTGGGAAAATCAATATCAGCTTGATACTCTATTACTTCTGGAAGGAGCTTTTGCAGTGCCGGTTCTAATAAAGCAAAAATTGCATCAATTTGCGTCGAAGATCCACCCGGCTCGTATTCATCTAAAAGACTATCATATGAATTAGACTTGAATGTTTCCGCTTTAATAGCGGCAATCTGTTGCGTTAAATTAACAACTTCCCCTAATGATCCAGCAACAACCTGGAAGTTATTCTCTTTTCGAGCCAACTGCCATTGTCCCTCGCAGGCAGCACAAGCACGCGAATGTTCTTCGACCAGCTTAGGAGACAAGGCTGCAGCATGTCGATAAATACGCCGAATTTCAAATAAGTTTTTCTGTTCTATATCATCTAGCTCAGCCTTATCTGCTTTATCTATCAATTCTAATGTTAACGGATCGGTTATTTCTTCATGTTTTAAAACAGAGAGAATAGCTATTTGTTCGGCGCGTGCAGCACCAGAACCAGAAGGCATTATCGCTTGGCGATCCCAAGAAAGCATCGCTATCGCATCCGAGAGGACCGCAACGCGTTGCCATTTTTTGGTTAATTCGAAGTATGATTTTTTACGAGTATTAGTCATCTTCGCGTTTACGAGTATGATATATGATATAAACAGCAAGTAACGTAATGGCCAAAAGAAACCAGGTTACAGCATATTTCAAATGCTCGTTTCTTATCTCAATTTTACCGGCAGCACCTATCGGTAATTTATACGGACCAGGAGCCCTAAGTTCATCGATATAATAACCGGGAACTGGACCAATCTCCCTATATTCGGCAATTTGTTTTGTATTAACGTACAACCAAACCTCATTTTTTGGTTCATTTTCGGGAACAAAGTAGCCTTTTCTGTTGTCCTCTCTCAAAATTCCTTCCATCACGACAATACCCGTCGGAGTGGTTTGAGGCCTGCTTTTCCTTTCACGAAGTTTTTCTGGGACCCAACCCCTATTAATTAAAACAATCCGGCCTCCATCAAATAGGAAAGGTGTAACCACATGAAAACCAGCAGTTCCCTCAAATGTTCGCCCTGTCAGCAAGATTTCCTTATCGTGTAAAAAGCGGCCTGTCGCCCTAACACGGGTATACCTCCAGTCAGTATCTTTTTTTATGTCTAAAGGCGGCATAACCGGCTGTTTTGCCATCTGTTGCTCAAATGACGCAATGATCTCTTGCTTCCAACTCATACGTTGGACCTGCCAACCACCCAGAAGTATCAAGATAACAAACGTTGGAACGGCAAATAAAGTTGGCCCCATCGTCGGTTTAAATTTCCACTCACCTAACATTTAGATAAAAACCTTCCAAATTTGATGCAGTTCCCTTCCAAGTTGAAAATGTACCTGCACCATCAGAATTTTGATAATTTAATCAATATTTGAAAACCGCAAACTAAACACACCAGGATAATCAAGCCACATCTCCCCATTATCTTGAAAAGTATGCTTCGCCTTAACACTAAATCAATAGTGTGTAGATTTGTCAGTTTTGATCAAAATTGCTGCAATGTGATGGTTTGAAAGCTTCTTCTAAGGCGTAATCTACAAATAGGCAGAATCAACCCCCCCACCAATAAATACATATGAAGAGAAACAACCAAACAACATCAACAAAATGCCAATACCAAGCAGCCGCTTCAAATCCAAAATGGTGTTCTGGTGTAAAATGGCCGGCCCTAGCTCTGAACCAGCACACAATCAGAAAGCAGGTTCCTACAAAAACATGGAACCCATGGAAACCGGTCGCTAGATAAAATGTGGATGAGTAGATACCATCGGTGAATTTAAATGTTGCGTGATCGTATTCATAAATCTGCAAGGCAGTGAAGGCTATACCTAATAGTATTGTATAAGCGAGCCCCTTTATCAGGTTTTCTCGATCGTTTTTCAAAAGCGCCGCATGTGCCCAGGTAACCGTACAACCGGACAACAACAAAATCATGGTATTAATCAAAGGAATATCCCAAGCGCTAAACGTTTCTATTCCTGCTGGCGGTCAAACTCCTGTATCCGGGTATAGGGAAGCGTCGAAAAACGCCCAGAAGAACGCAAGGAAAAACATCACTTCCGAAGCTATAAACAGTATCATACCATAACGCATACCGATTTGAACTATCGGCGTATGGTGCCCTTGATGCTCAGCTTCCTTGATCACATCCCTCCACCAGAATGCCATCGTCGTTAGTATCGCTATAAAGCCAACCCCCATTATTACCGCGCCAAAAGGCTTTTCATGCATAAACATAATCGCGCCTATAGCGGCAACAAAACCCGCCATGGCTCCCAGGGCCGGCCATGGGCTTGGCTCTACAAGATGAAAAGAATGACTATGTCCACCGCTCATAAGTTTCTCATTCCCTTTTTACACGCTACCATAAGATTTGTAGGCTAAAATTAGCTTCTTAATACAACTTTAACAAGGTCTCAACTTGCATTTTCTTTTTTTGTCTTCCCCACCAGGGATTGGTCTTCTGATGGAAAAAACGTGTAGGACAGAGTTATGGTTGTAACGTCGTCCAAATTTGGATCATTAACAATATCCGGATCAATAAAGAAAGATACCGGCATATCTACCGCCTCCCGAGGTGCCAAGAGCTGCTCGACAAAACAAAAGCAGTCTATTTTATTAAAATACACGCCTGCCTTCTCTGGCGTGACATTGAAAGTTGCTGTACCCACTATCGGATCTTTCCCTGTATTCTCTGCCTTATAAAAAGCCAATGCATTTTGCCCTACGGAAATATCTATTGATGTTTGTGCTGGTTGAAAATCCCAGTCCAATGTAGGTTTAGTGTTTGCGTCAAATCGAATCTTTATTTTCCGCTCTAGTATTTGAGAAGATGGACCGGTCACTTGCTGCGTTGTCCCACCATATCCTGTAACTTGACAAAATAACTTATAAAGAGGTACCGACGCATAACTCAAAATACCCATACCCGCAATCAATACTAATAGAAAACCTAGGGTTCTATACTTCTTCACAGCTGTCACATGTGGATCTTTATAACGAACGGACAAGCTAAAACATCCGTACTATGGTAATCAGATAAAATAATCCAGAAAACCCAAGAACCGCAGCAAGTACGGCAAGGTTACGACCACGTTTAGTTTCACGAAAAGCTAGACCTGTTTCTGTTTTCTTTTGCGTTGCCTCAGTCATACCTGCAGTCCAATCCGTTACAAGATAGGGTTAAAGTTAACACAACGGTCTATGATCATAGCAAAAAATAAGAAGAAGAGATAAAATATAGAAAACCCAAAGAGCTGCTTACAGTTCTTCTCCGAATCATTCCTCATAACCCGCCATGCAGCCCCCATAAACAGAACGCCCAATAGTGCCGAAGTCGCTCCGTATACAGCCCCCAAAGTACCAAGCCAAAAAGGCACTATACCCAGTGGACAAAGAACAATGCTGTAAAGCAAAATCTGTTTTTTTGTTTCGTATCTTCCATGAACTAGTGGCATCATAGGCACACCGGCCGCTTTATAATCGTCGCTCCTGTACAGCGATAACGCCCAAAAATGTGGGGGTGTCCAGATAAAAATAATTGTAAATAATGTAATAGATTCAACACTGACCGTGCCAGTCGCAGCTGCCCAACCTATCATTGGCGGGAATGCCCCAGCTGCACCACCTATCACTATATTTTGGGGAGTACGCCGTTTTAGCCAAACCGTGTAAACAAAAACGTAGAACATAATTGTTACCATAAGCAGTGTAGCTGCGAACCAATTTACAGCTAAGCCCATTACCATAACGGACCCACCAGCAAGTAAAATACCGAATGTAAGAGCCGCTTCTGCAGTTATTTTTCCGGAAGGGATGGCACGTGTTTTTGTTCTGGACATAACCGCGTCTATGTCTCGATCATACCACATATTTATTGCGCCCGAAGCGCCGGCTCCAATAGCAATACATAACACAGCGATTGTTTGAAGAACCAGGTTTCCATCACCAGGTGCAAGGTATAGACCAACAAATCCAGTGAAGACTACAAGGGACATAACCCTCGGCTTCAATAACGATACGAAATCGAGGCACGCCGTCCAAACCGAACCAGTCGGCTTCGACAGCGTATCAGTGGCTAAACTTGTATTGGACACGATAACAAGCCCCTAAACTTCTTCTAAGCTGTTTTAATTGTTAACCCGCGGCAAATCCTCATAAGTATGAAAAGGAGGTGGGGAGGATAAAGTCCACTCAAGCGTTGTAGCACCATCGCCCCAAGGATCATTTTCCGCACGACGCTTGCTAATGAATGCTTCAAGTATCATTATAATAAAAATAATTGTTCCTAGCCCCGCCATGTAGGCCCCATAAGATGCCACTTGGTTCCACCCGTGCAACGCCTCTGGATAATCGATATATCGTCTCGGCATTCCTGCTAATCCAAGAAAATGCATCGGGAAGAATGTTAGGTTTACTCCAATAAACGTTATCCAAAAATGCAACTGCGCTAGCATATTATTGTAGTTATAACCCGTCATCTTCGCGAACCAATAATAGAACCCACAAAAGATCCCATAAACTGCGCCAAGTGATAACACATAATGAAAATGCGCTATGACGTAGTACGTATTATGAAGCATGATATCAACCCCGGCATTCGCCAGGACAACACCAGTCACACCGCCTACCGTAAACAGGAAAATAAAACCCAAAGCCCACAACATTGGAATTTTAAAAGTGATGGATCCGCCCCACATTGTCGCTATCCAGGAAAATATCTTTACACCTGTTGGAACAGCAATCACCATAGTGGCGGCGGTAAAGTACGCCCTGGTATCAACGTCTAGCCCCACCGTATACATATGATGTGCCCATACGATAAATCCCACGAAACCTATCGATACCATAGCGTACGCCATTCCCAGATAACCGAAAATGGGCTTCCGGGAAAAGGTAGAGATCACATGGCTTACTATACCGAAAGCTGGAAGGATCATTATATAAACTTCTGGGTGGCCAAAGAACCAAAACAAATGCAAGAATAAGATTGGGTCTCCACCACCTGATGGGATAAAAAATGTAGTCCCAAAATTTCGATCCGTAAGAAGCATTGTGATCGCTCCCGCAAGTACGGGAAGAGCAAGTAAAAGTAAAAATGCGGTTATCAGAATAGACCAAGCAAACAAGGGCATACGATGTAAAGTCATCCCCGGGGCGCGCATGTTGAATATCGTTGTTATGAAATTGGCAGCTCCCAAAATCGAAGATGCGCCCGCTAAATGGAGCGATAATATAGCCATATCCATGGACATACCAGGCGTCCCCTCTTTCCCGGACATAGGTGGATAGATGGTCCAACCAACTCCAGCACCCCCATCTGCAAACATTGATAAGAATAACAACAGGAAGGCCGGGATCAAAAGCCAAAAACTAATATTATTCATTCGGGGGAATGCCATATCTGGAGCGCCTATCATAAGCGGCACAAACCAGTTTCCAAAGCCACCAATCAACGCTGGCATAACGACAAAAAAGACCATAATAAGCCCGTGGGCGGTTACGTATACATTCCAGACATGTCCATTTTCCATATATTGAACGCCGGGATCTTGAAGCTCCATTCTCATGTACATCGATATCCCACCCCCAATCAGACCTGCTACGATTGAGAAAATCAGATACATTGTTCCAATGTCTTTGTGGTTGGTGGAGTAAAGCCACCGCAAGAACCCCGTTGGCGTACCGTGGTCATGGCTATCGTGTTGGGCATGATCCGCACTCATTTTACTTCCCCTGGCTTACTGTTTGTTTTCAATAGTGCTTGCCACCCGAAATTTGGGCGGAGCAGATGCGAATTTAGTTTTGGCTTCAATTAGCCAATTTTCATACTCTTTTTCCGACACAGCTTTAACGGCTATCGGCATGGCAGAGTGATTAATTCCACAAATCTGGTTGCATTGGCCATAGACCCAACCTTCTTTATCGATCTGCATCCATGCCTCATTAATCCTTCCGTTTATTCCATAAACTTGAACGACCGCTGAGGGAAGAAAAAACGAATGCATGACGTCATTACTGGTGATGAGTAATTGAACCTTTTTCCCCGTTGGAACTACCAGCGGATTATCAACTGAAAAAAGGTAGGCTTGAGTCTTTGGGTCAATTTCCTCTTTTGGAATCATATAGCTGTCGAATGTTACTTTCTGGTCCGGGTACTCGTATGTCCAGTACCACTGGTTTGCTGTAACTTTTATCGTCATGTCTGGATCAACAGCGCGATCGCTATAATAAAGCGTCTTGAATGAAGGCACGGCGACGACAACCAAAATCAATACGGGTACAGCAGTCCAAAGTATTTCGATGAATGTATTGTGTGTGGTCTTTGTAGGATTTGGATTATTCGATGCCTTAAATCTAAAACAGACGTATACCATCAAAACCAAAACAAATAGTGATATTGCCGCTATCAACCACAAAAGATAGTCATGGAATTCGTGGATACGGACTGCAACAGGGCTTACTGGTTCAGGGACACCTAGTTGCCACTCTCGCGGCAAAGCGGCCAAAGCACCTGTAATCATTACAGTGTAAGTCAAAATTGTTAAACCAACTAATTTTGACAGTCCTACCTTCAATCGCCGAATTATTTTCATCCCGACTACTCTTTCGTTCCCTTGCCAACCATCTAAAGCTGCTCTCAAAAAAGGCCTCTTTTGACGCCGGTTGTGTTGCTCATCCCCATGCAGCTTTCTCTGACGGTTGCAGAGTTCTGCCTAAATTAACATAACAGCATGCAAAAACTATTGCTTAGACCCATGATTTAAGTGATTTATTCTATAAAGACAACCCCGGGTTTTTGAAATCCATGCTAGTGACATTTCTTCAAATGAACTATATCAAAAAAGATAACAGTATACGATAATAAATCATTATTTTTCGGAAAGATTAAATTAATGAGTGAGCTCAAAATAACGGACGATATATTTTTCAATCAGACCGATCTAAGTCAAGATTCGATACAACGGATAGTCAACGACTCTATTGGACACTGTGATGACGGAGAGTTGTTTATTGAGTATCGCCAATCTGAAGCTTTTGGGTTTGATGATAGCCGTTTAAAAACAGCAACATTTGACTCGTCACAAGGCTTTGGTCTTAGAGGTATAGTTGGAGAAACGAGAGCATATGCTCATGCATCTGAACTCTCTGAAACATCCATCAAACGTGCTGCGGAAACAGTAAAAGCCCTCAAATCTGGACAACAAGCTTTAGCTCCCAATAATCCCGCACGCACAAATGCAAAATTATATTCAGATGAAAACCCAATCTTGGACATGGAGTTTTCCGATAAGGTTAAACTTTTACAGGATATTGATTCATATGCTCGTTCCAAAGACCCTAAAATTCAACAGGTTTCAGCTTCTTTGTCAGCTTCTTGGCAGGCAGTTCAGATTATACGGGCGAATGGGCATCGTACCGCAGATATAAGGCCATTAGTAAGACTAAATATATCCGTGGTTGTTGCGGATGGTGATAAAATGGAAGCTGGCGGCACGGGTCTGGGTGGTCGTATGGGCTATGCTAGCTATATTGACACTAACAAGTGGCAATCTCAAGTAGACGAGGCTTTTCGATTAGCGATGGTAAATTTAGAGGCTGTCCCAGCCCCTGCTGGAGAGATGGATGTTGTTCTCGGTCCCGGTTGGCCTGGCGTTATGCTCCATGAGGCTGTTGGCCATGGATTGGAGGGCGACTTTAACCGTAAAGAAACATCTACGTTTACCAACATGATTGGAAAAAGGGTGGCGTCGCCAGGAGTGACTGTGATTGATGACGGAACGATCCCAGATAGACGAGGGTCGATAACGATTGACGATGAGGGAACTCCATCACGAAGAAATGTTTTAATTGAAGACGGAATACTAGTTGGGTACATGCAAGACAGACAAAACGCACGGCTGATGGGCGTTTCAGAAACCGGCAATGGACGAAGAGAAAGTTATGCTCATCATCCCATGCCGCGTATGACGAATACCTATATGCTGGGCGGTAAAGAAGAGCCTGAAGAAATCATTAAGTCGGTAAAAAATGGTTTATATGCGGTTAATTTCTCTGGTGGGCAGGTGGATATAGTTTCTGGAAAGTTCGTTTTCGCAGCAAGTGAAGCATACCTGATAGAAGATGGAAAAATAACTAGCCCAGTAAAGGGGGCAACACTTATAGGAAACGGCCCAGAAGCTATGAATAAAATTTCTATGATAGGCAACGATATGAAATTAGATGACGGTGTCGGAACTTGTGGAAAAGATGGACAGGGAGTTCCAGTTGGTGTGGGTCAGCCTACTTTGAAAATGAACGGAATTACCGTCGGAGGAACAGCCGTTTAATACGGTCAAAACTTTTTTCAGCCGACAAGCGGTCTTCCATGGAATTGTATTTATGCTATTTTCAGGTTTTCCTAATATTGTAGTTCTTCAAAAATAGGATGGACTGACTCGGACCATTTATCCGAAAACGCGTCTAGCAATTCATCTGCAGGTGTCCGGCCGCGTTCGGCGATGTCTCGAAGTGTCTCTAAAAAACCAGATTCATCATTTCCAGAAGGATCTAACTTGGCCCGCTTTTTTAATCCAGCCGAGGCTATCGCCAGTATTTCTCTAGAAATTTCTTGAACACTTGTTTTTCTAAACGACGTTGAAAGCCCTTTAATAGGAACTTCATTACGTAATATTTCCTGCTCCTCTATGCTCCAATCCTTAATCAAATCCCATGCCGCAGATTGCGAGTCAGCATCGTAGAGTAGACCCACCCACAATGCCGGTAGTGCGCACAGGTTTCTCCAGGGGCCGCCATCAGTTCCGCGCATTTCAAGGTATTTTTTTAGGCGAACCTCGGGGAAATTGGTCGTCATATGATCTGCCCAATCCCCCATATGTGGAATTTGCCCCTCAAAACCTTCGAGTTGCCCATTCATAAAATCACGAAAGCTTTTTCCTGCTACGTCATGGTAAATACCATCACGGTAAACAAAATACATGGGTACGTCTAAAATGTAATCAACGTGACGTTCAAAACCATATCCTTTTTCAAACACGAAAGGCAACATTCCGCATCGATCAGGGTCTGTGTCAGTCCAGACATTGCTGCGCGAAGATAGAAAGCCACTTGGCTTGCCATTTTCGAATGGAGAGTTAGCAAACAATGCGGTCGCTATCGGCTGTAGAGCTAAACTAACTCTGTATTTTTCAACCATATCCTTTTCATCTGAAAAATCTAGGTTGGTTTGAACTGTGCAGGTCCGGAGCATCATATCTAGACCCAAACTGCCTACCTTTTGCATCCATCGATTCATTATGGCGTAACGTCCTTTGGGCATCCAAGGGATATCATCCCTACTCCACAAGGGATCAAATCCAAGACCAAGCATACCTATGCCTAACTCTTCTCCAATCTCCTTTACTTGCGCCAAGTGATTGTGAACCTCATCACATGTTTGGTGGATTGTTTCTAGAGGTGCTCCCGAGAGTTCAAACTGCCCCCCGGGTTCCAAGGTTATGGCGCAGCCGTTCAGATGAAGAGCAATTGTCTTTCCTTGCTCTTTAATTGGGACCCAACCAAATCGTGTTAAACGAGACAAAATTTCCCCGATACCGTCAGCTCCCTCATAAGGCAATCGTTTTTTGTCGGATAGACGGAATGCAAATTTTTCATGTTCTGTGCCAATACGCCAGTTTTCACGAGGAGTGCATCCAGATAATAGATCGTCAATTAATTGCGATTTACTCTCAATTGGAACGCCCAATGGATCAGGTGAATTAGACATAATGACCCCAAAAACTCTAAAATTAGCAACCATACTCAATTATTTGCTCCGAAGGAATATTCCAATCTCCAACAGACGCCTGCCAGCAGGCTAATGCTGCGAAAGCAGCCGTGTCCGATCTCAAAACTCTTCCCCCTAAACTCACACGACACACATTGCTTAGTTTATCGAGTTGGTCAAGTTCCGAGTTGGAAAAACCACCTTCCGGGCCAATCAACAATCCGCATGGACCCGTGTGTTTTTGGAATTCCTGTAGAATAGGCTTTCCTCCTCCTGTTTCGTCACAACAAAATAAAAATCTTTCTTCTGGCCATTTTTTTAATAAATCCTCAAACTCAGTTGGCTCTCCAATCTCAGGAACAGTTAGTCGATCAGACTGTTCGGCAGCTTCTATCGCATTCGATCTCAATCTCTCTATGTTTACACGCCCTACCGCTGTGTGTTCGGTAAAAACGGGCCAAAGCATGCTAGCTCCTAGTTCGGTAGCCTTCTGAGCGATGAAGTCAATCCGCAATCTCTTAATTGGTGCAAATACAAGCCAAATGTCTGGAGAAAAACATTGATTCCTTATACAAGACTTCACGCAAACCTCTATTTCTCGTCTTCTAATTGCAGTAATTTCGGTCTCCCATTCACCATCTACGCCGTTGAAAAGTCCTATCCCATCGCCTTCGTGCAATCTTAAAACATTACGAAGATAATGAGACGGCCCCTTGGGTAGGGTCAGAAGATCATTAGCAACTAAATTTTGTTCTACAAATAAACGTGCTTTTAAACTACTACTAGTCATGCTTTGCTCTTCAATTGATTTCGATTCTGGTGCTAAAGCAAATAATTAGCCTAGAAAACCGGTGATTAGATAATTATGCTAATAGAAAATAATACATTTCCAGCCAAATTTTTTATCGGGTTCGATTGTTTCTTAGATCTACTGGTTATTTCTAAACTAACTTATCAAAAATTTTGATGATGGTCATCATAGGGTTCAAAAAAATGAATTTGGATAACAGTATAGTTTAGGGCTTCTATAAACAGCATGACAAATTTGAGTGATATAGCTGAAGACGGTTGGGTAAAGAATTGGCTCCCCAAACCGGTTCGACCATATGCCCTATTAATGCGTCTAGACCGGCCAATAGGCACTTGGCTACTTTTACTTCCTTGCTGGTGGAGCTTGGGTTTGGGCTGGCAACTAAACCAGCAGAAAATAACTCTTTTGGAACTTGGTTATTTATATTTTTTATTTACTGTTGGCGCTATTTTGATGCGGGGTGCGGGCTGTATTATCAATGATTTATGGGATAGGAAACTTGATCAATTGGTTGCCCGAACCGCGAATAGACCGATCGCTTCGGGCGTTATCAGCGTCGTCAATGCCATTTTATTTCTTCTACTTTTACTAACTCTAAGTTTAACGATATTGCTGCAACTGAATGAAACTTGCTGGCTCTTAGGTTTTT
>CALIMD010000151.1 GCA_938028645.1 uncultured Alphaproteobacteria bacterium | reverse complement strand
TCACTAGGTGATCTCCCGTTCTGGTTTTAAGTAAACAACAGCCGCAGCATTGGAGAAGTTGTAATTACTCTCAAAAAGCATCAAAGTCATAATAGAGATGATTCCGAACAAAAGTGAGGATCTAATTTTTTTTAACATTTCTTGCTCCCTAAAGGGCGTATTCATCTAATACAACTATCGGACATTATTTACGGCAGCCATCATTTGGTCCGCGGTCTCTATTACTTTGGAGTTTAGTTCATAGCCGCGTTGGGCGGTTATGAGGTCCGTAATTTCGTGTACAGCGTCGACATTAGAGGACTCAACGAACCCTTGGGAAATTGTTCCAAATCCATTAGCACCAGGATTGGCTGTAATGGCTGCGCCTGATGCTTCCGTTACCTTTAACAGATTGCGTCCAATATGTTCTAGACCAGCTTTATTTTGAAAGGTAGCTATCTGTATGGTGCCAGCTACTGTCTCAGTGGTTTGACCGTCAAACTTAAGTAAAACTTGTCCATTTTGATTTATTGTTATGCCTGTTGCCGCTTGATCTATTACAACACCGGGCAATAACTGGAAACCTTCGGAGTTCACAAGCTGTCCTGCATTGTTTAGTTGAAAAGAGCCATCGCGGGTGTAACCCGTATCACCATCTGGCAACTGGATTTGAAAAAAACCTTCACCGTTTATAGCAATATCAAAAGGATTATCAGTCAAAACTAGTGAGCCTTGTTCGGATATGCGATAAGTTGAAGCTATTCGAGTTCCAACGCCAAGTTGGATGCCTGATGGTACAATTGTCCCAGCATCAGACGAATTACTTCCAACTCGTCTTAAGTCTTGATAAAGTAAATCTTGGAACTCAGCCCGATGCCTTTTAAAGCCTGTTGTCGTCATATTAGATATATTATTCGAAATAACTTCAACATTGGTTTGTTGAGCTAGCATACCAGTAGCGGCTATATTTAAAGCTTGCATATTTTATTTTCCTTTATCGTTGCAGTTTTCTATTACGATCCCTGAACTTCACGGGCTAGGCGTCGTACTACGTTTTTTTGTCTTTCGGCTTCTTTTTCTAAGAATTTTCCTATTGACTCATACGAGCGTTGAATATCGACTAAACGAACTAATTCCTTTATCGCTGTGACGTTAGAGCTTTCTAGGGACCCTTGATGAATAGACGAGTTTTCTGCAGCGGATGCCTCTTGGTCTGTTTCATATTTACTACTTCCTTGTTTTTTTAGAAGCTGGGGATTAATAAATTCGACCAATTGAACCTTGGCTATTACTTCGTTCCCTACGGAAATTGTGCCGTCGACGGATATTTGTACTTTGCGTCCATCTTGAGGGATAATTATCGGCCCTCCATTTTCATCTAAAACGGCGTCACTTTCGCGGGTTACTAATTGGTTTTCGGCATTAAGTGAGAATGCCCCATTTCTTGTATATTTAATGCCTGTCCCATCGTCTACAGCGAAAAAACCAGGTCCACTGATAGCAACATCGAAGTCATTTTCCGTGAGCCTAAAGCTACCAGGTTCAAAACTTATTGAAGCTCCATGATCGATGACAAAATCTAATTTAGAATCCGGACCAGCAACTGTTGGTGCTACACCATAAATACTGAGTTCGCGTTTAAATGAAGTAGTGTTTGCATTGGCTATGTTATTGGCCACTAATGATAGTTCTCGGCGAAGCGCGGTTTGGCGTGAAAGGCCTATATATATAGCATTTTCCATTAAGAAACCCCCATTCGTTTCTAAATGCGTTTTTAAATCTTAGGTTTGTTAAAGCACAGGTCATGCCAAAAAAAAAATCTATTAAAAACAATGTCTTAAGATTTATCGCTGAGCCATTATTTTGGGGGTAGGAATTTATAGTTATTAGTCACGGCATTAATTGCCGCATATAAAACTCTCGTTATTGATATAGTTAGATATAAATAATTAGGTATAAAAATAGCTACAGCTAGCTGTTAAAAGAGCCGCATATACTGTATGTCGTGTTACCCTTTCGAATATTTGTATTTTATAGTACACTAAAGTAATGGGCATGCGCATTGCATTAGAATACTTTAACGGTGCGTAGCAAAAACGACACAAGCACGATTGTTTAATGCCAATTGAGGTTGATGTTAAGATAACTTAGGAAAAGTCTGATGGCCGATGAAGCCGAAGAATTAGTTGAAGATGAGCAAGATGATGAGAGCGGTGGAAAACGCAAAAAAATTGTTCTTTTCATAATTTTGCCAATACTTTTGCTGCTCGGAGTAGGTATTGGAGTTGCTGTTATGTTAGGGGCTTTCAGCTCTGATCCGCCTCCAACCGACGAGAATACACAAGTAAAGGAAGAAGAGGTTGAGGTTCCAGTTGTTCAAACAACGTTTTTTGAAATCCCTGATTTAATAGTAAATCTGAATACTAGTGGTCGTAAATCAGCTTTTTTAAAGATAAAAATTTCATTGGAAATTACTGACCCTGCAGATATTGATACCATTAATCAGATGCTGCCAAGGATTGTTGATAACTTTCAGGTTTATCTTAGGGAATTGAGGATCGAAGACCTTCAAGGATCAGCCGGGATGTATAGGCTTCATGAAGAATTATTGAGAAGAGTAAATATTGCCGTGCGTCCGGCAAAAGTGAAGGACGTATTGTTCAAAGAAATGTTGGTTCAATGAGGTAAAAATGGCTACTGACGAAGAAGCTTTGGCTGCTGAATGGGAATCTGTTGCTGATGAAAGTGCGCCAGCTATGGAGCAAAGCTCGGAACCCGTCTTAAACCAGGCTGAGATAGACAGTTTGCTGGGCACAGATGATTTGGAAGACGAAATTTCTGGCATACAAGCTATCGTCGATTCCGCAATGGTGTCCTACGAACGATTACCAATGTTGGAGATCGTTTTTGACCGACTTCTAAGAATGATGTCTACCAGTCTAAGGAATTTGACTTCAGATAATGTAGAGGTCTCCCTCGATAGCATCACGTCGATAAGATTTGGAGATTATTTAGAGACAATTCCTATGCCTGCGATGATAAGTGTATTTAAAGCGGAGGAATGGGACAACTATGGTTTGATGATAAGTGACTCTGCCCTCATCTATTCAATAGTAGACGTATTATTAGGTGGTAGACGAGGCACTGCTGCAATGCGTATTGAAGGGCGTCCCTACACAACTATCGAAAGAAATCTCGTCGAAAGAATGGTCACAGTGATTTTAAGTGACTTGTCTGCAGCTTTTGATCCGATTAGCCCAGTAACATTCCGGTTTGATCGACTAGAAACTAATCCAAGATTCGCTACCATAGCAAGACCAGCCAACGCCGCAGTGTTGGCCCGCTTGAGGATTGATATGGAGGATAGGGGCGGGCGTGTAGAACTATTACTACCCTACGCT
>CALIMD010000150.1 GCA_938028645.1 uncultured Alphaproteobacteria bacterium | reverse complement strand
ATCTCAGTTTTCATTAGCTCCATATCGTTACCATAATCAAACGTTTGTCCGTTATGGAACACATATCGATACCAAGGTGTTAATGGTAAAAAGTTCAAATGGTCATTTATATCTTCATTAAATAAATCAAAAAGTTCAGTGAAAAGAAAAGGAGCGGTGATTACCGTTGGCCCCATATCATGTTTAAACCCATCTATTTCCAGGACTTGTGCACGACCCCCCAGGTTATCTAGTCTTTCAATTAAAGTAACTTGGAACCCAAGAGCTCTGCACCTGAGAGCCGATGCGATGCCACCGAAACCACCACCAATCACCAGGACATTAAAACCGCTTGGATTAGTCAAATTTAAATGCTCTCACTGTCACCTATGTTGCCGGAACACATCTTTTTAGCTTCTCGTTCCAGGTATGTGACCAAAGGTAGAAGGGCTTGTTGGAGGTTATGTGGTAATCTTGAACGATGAAGTCGTGAGCACTCTAAATGTTGTTTTAGTTGTTTGACACAATTATTGATGGCGCCATTTTCATTAATTTGAGATGCCCAGTCGATGTTTTCAGTCTGGGGTTCACTATTCATCCAATTATCGAATTGTAGTCTATGGCCATTCTTCAGTGTATCCCTAAAGGTTATAGATACAGCATTGGGTGCTCGCCGGTGTAGATCATTGAACGCTTCGTCTGATCCGTCTTTACCAAGTGCATCCAATATATCATTTGAAATTTGATACCCAATACCAAGGGATTCGATACAACGTTTGATGTCATCAAAAAATTGATATTGGCTAGCCAGTAGTAATGGTCCTTCGACAGCAGCCGCAAGTAGCGGGACAGTTTTACCATTGACAACATCATCATAACCAACCCAGTCAAGAATAGGGCCTCCTGAAAATTCCCTCGCTTGCCCAGAAGAAAGTCTAGCCATGATATTTGAAAGTAGAGTGATGATACCTGATGCGTCGCCTTTGCATTCTTTGGCTGCTAGTGCGGCATGTTCGAAACTTTTTGCCACGAGCCAATCCCCAAAACAAATCGCAAGGGGTGCCCCAAAGTTTGCAAAAATTGTAGGCTTGTGTCTTCGTTGAGAGTCCTCATCACAGACGTCATCATGAACAAGTGACGCATTATGCATCAATTCAACGGATAAAGCCCAGTTTATAGCTGCATCGTCGTTGAGTTCTATAGCTGATGCAACCGCAAGGCTCGTAGTCCCCCTTAACATTTTGCCAAAGTCTTTAAAGTGATAACTGGCAACTTGATGAAGAGAGTGGCCTTTTTCAGGCAAAATAGATATTAAGTGATTTTTTAATAGAGTTTTTAGTATATGCTGTTGGCCGTTCGATTTATTCGAAGCCTGATATGTTACTGAAGTTTTATTTTCCAGCTTTATATTATTCACGAACAGCCTCTCCTAGTATCCCAGGCAATGCTTCTAAAGGAAGCATTGCCCGTTTTTTACTAAGATACAATTATTTTAATGTATTTATTTATTTGACTCAGGCGATGTTGCCGCTGCCCAAATCACCACACCGAATGCAATTTTATTAATAAAATCGGCAAGGTTGTAGATGATATTCAGTGCTGCTACATCTCCGCCACCAGCATAGCCATAGATGTAACCGATTGGGTAGATAGCCCACCCTATGGTAACGATCCATTTGAGAGCATTAAAAGCTGTCTTTGATGCATTTGTTCCTTCACTTGCATTAATCTTGCTAGCTTCTCCGGCAAAGATCTCATAAAGGATATAAAGCCAACCGGCCATTCCAATTGCGAACCAAATCCAGACCATACCACTATCTGCGCCGCCAACTTCACCTAAATAGCCGGCTATCAACATCACGAGCGATCCGATAAGCAGCCGCCAGAATAGTCCAGCTGCTACCGCCGCTACTGCAGCCAATATTAGATAAAACTCAACTATTTGAAGAGGAACAGTTAAAAGCCAATCGACGTATCGAAACACTATTGGTGACTCTCCAGTTCCAACCCAAACTTCACGCATATAAAAGTAGTGAATGGCTGCAATACCAGTAACCATTGCAGCTACTGTTAATGAAGTCTTCCATTTTCCTACTGCTCTATCACGCTCAACATAAAAGAAATAAGTTGCAGCTACCATTGCTGCAGAAATAATCCAAAAACTTACCCCAACGTAATCAGCCGGGTCTAACATTAATGATTTGTCCATTACTGCTTCCTCCTCTGGAAATGTGAACAAAATTGACTACTTCGAGTAGTTCCATTCTAAGTTATTGCGAATACGATTGTGTCGCATTTTCCTTTTTTTTGTCACTTGTAAACATAAAATAGGTGATTCGCTGTTTATTTGAAACTATTTGTTTCAGAAACGTCCTCAACCCTAGTAAGTGGGTACTTTTCCTGGAAAGAAAAGCAAAAGGGAAGAAGAAATTCAAAAAAGGCCTTAATTGGCCAAAATTATTGGAGTTATTTATAGTACAGTACTGGTGGTATTTTAATTATCAGAAGACAATTCTAATCCTTCCAGCGATAGCCCGTCTAATC
>CALIMD010000149.1 GCA_938028645.1 uncultured Alphaproteobacteria bacterium | reverse complement strand
TCATTATTATTTGTGAATGGTGAAACAATGGTCTCGTAGGATGGATTAAAGAAAAAAGGTATTGAGTACCGGTCAACTTTTTCCATTGCGACAACGCGGTGCATTGCGGCCTTATATTTTCCATTTGACCATACCTGGATCATATCGCCTATATTAATAACGAGGGCGTCGTTTATAGGTTCGATCGGTAGCCAATACTTATCTTTGAAGACTTGTAATCCTCCGATGTTATCTTGACAGAGTATAGTTACTGCTCCCGAATCTGTGTGATGATGAACGCCCATACCAGCATCTTCTTTGTCGTTTTTATCAATATCAGCGAGAGGATCGACCACCGGGTAATAATTTAGACGAAGGAAACTTGTATGATGGGGGTGAAAGCATTTTTCCAAGTGCCGATTTTCTAATCCTAGGCTAACACATATCGCCTCCATTATTTTCAATGATAATGTTTCGCAAGTTTTAAAATGTTCCTGCATCATTGTTTTAAAAACTGGCTGGGTCTCTGGCCATGGTGTTAAACCTGCGAAAGGATCTTGAGAATCTGGCAATGACGTATCGACTCTGGGCCCAATATCAAAAATTTCTTTTTTATCCCGTTTATTTTTAGTCAATTCTTGATCGAAATATCCCCAAGGGTTTTCGCTCGTGCGGTTTAAGTAGCGTTTTTTAATTTTAGGCAAAGAGAAAAAGTTATGGGTGCAATCCCATAGCGTTCCCATAGTCTCTGTGCTGATACCGTGATTGACAATTTGAAAAAATCCCCATTCCTTGCAGGCATTCCCTATTTCATCGGCGAGGGATGCAGTATCTTGGGTCTTGGCGAAATCAATGACAGGAATGGTTTTTCTATATTTGGCAGCATCCCAGACTTCTGCAGTTTCGGGGTTAATGATATTCATTATTAAATTCCAATAGTTGTAATATAATGGTTTAAATGATGGATTTCATGCCCACTTTTGTATAGCTAATATGATAACAGAAGTAGATTCTTTCTGAACCTTCAAGGTTTTTTTATTGTTAGTTGGATTTTTTTAATGACAGTTCATATTGGTGTTGATGTTGGCGGGACGTTTACCGACTTTGCCGTAAGTATTCCAGAAAAGAATATGCAACTCTTATATAAACTACCTTCGACACCTGAGCGACCAGATGACGCAATCATCCAAGGTCTCAATTACTTTTTGACTACTCACAAGTTGAAGCCTAAAGAAATTGTTCGTTTTGGGCATGGAACTACGGTAGGCACCAATGCATTGATTCAAAGGCGGGTAGGAAAAGTTGCTATGGTGACTAGCCGAGGGTTTAAAGACTTGCTTGAAATTGGTCGCCAGACACGACCCAAGGTCTACGATATGCATCAGGATTTTCCCAAGCCACTTGTTCCAAGATGGCTAAGATATGAGGTGTCGGAACGAATGAGAGCTGACGGCGTTGTACACACGCCATTGGACGAGCCAGAGTTAAAAGAGATAGCAAATATCCTTCGGGAGGAGCAAATAGATTGCATCGCGGTTTGTTTCCTTCATTCACATGCTTTTCCTGAGCATGAGCAAAGGGCAGCTGAGGTACTTAGGCAGAATATGTCTAGCGATGTTTCTATAATGACGTCATCTATGGTTTATCCCGAATTTCGAGAATATGAGCGTTTTTCGACAACCGTTCTAAACGCGGCTCTTCTAACCGTCATGAGTGCTTACTTAGATAGACTTACCAAAAATGTAGCAAAAACAGGGGTGGAGGCAGAACCAACAATAAGTCAAAGTGGCGGAGGTCTGATGTCTGCAGCATATTCGCGCCAATACCCAATCCGTTCAGCCCTATCGGGTCCCGCTGCGGGTGTTCTTGGTGCGGCTTATCGGGCTAAAGCAACCCAAGAACCGAATATCATCACCTTAGATATCGGAGGAACAAGTGCCGATGTTTCTCTATTGGCTGACGGTGAACCCTCTGTTGTCCATAGTCGTCGATTAGCAGGTTTCCCATTAAGACTACCCGCTTTGGATGTTAACGCCGTGGGGGCTGGCGGAGGTTCTATCGCTTGGATAGACAGGGACGGTCTACTTAAGGTTGGACCTGAAAGTGCCGGTGCAGTTCCTGGACCCGCATGCTATAATAAAGGTGGAGTAGCGGCTACGGTTACAGATGCAAATGTGATCCTGGGACGCCTCCCGGATACGTCATTGTTAGACGGTAGAATGGATATTCGAAGAGACTTAGCAGAAGGAGCCATTGATAAATTAGCAGAAAAACTGAGTATGAGCAGAGAGGATACGGCGTTGGGTATTGTGCAGGTTGCTTCCTCAGTGATTGTGAAAGCTATTAGGGCCATATCAGTCGAGCGAGGACACGACCCATCAAAATTTTCTCTCTTTGCTTTTGGCGGAGCTGGCCCATTGCATGCTATTGACGTAGCGAAAGACCTTGGAATAAAAAGGGTATTCATACCTCCCAATCCCGGTATTTTGTGTGCCGAAGGTTTACTTGGTTCGGATCTAGTGGCTGACCTAATTCAACCCTCGCTAGCTGTTTTTGATCAAAATATTTTTGAGGTTCTAAATGTGGCAAAGTCTAATCTGTCTATGAGGGCTAACGATTGGTTCGCCGCTGAATCTGTTGATGCAAAGGATCAACGGCAGACATGGTCGGCTGATTTACGGTATGCGGGACAAAATTTTGAGCTAGCTATCAATTTTAAAAATGATCAATTTAATCGAGACACAGCGTTAGCGCTTAGAGCTGAATTTGATAAGGCGCATGAAGTCGCATATGGCTATAGTCAATCCAATGAACCAGTTGAACTTGTCGGCATGCGAGTAAAACTGGCGGGTATTTTGTCTAAGCCACCCTTACCCAAAACCAAAGCAGGTTCTGTCCTTAAATCTATAGGCTCTCGTAAGGTTTCTTTTGGAAAAAATATGTGGACGGAGACACCTATTTATCGAAGGGAAGCTATTCCAGTCGAGCAAAATTTTGAGGGCCCTGCCGTAATCGAGCAGATGGACAGTATGCTCCTGGTTTTTCCGGGGGATACCGCGAAAATAGATGGATGGGGTAATCTTATTATTGATCTTGGTCAGGCGGAGGATTGATAATGTCCAAACTCACTCCAATCGAAGTAGAATTGCTGAGGAACGGTCTGACTAGCATTTGTGATGAAATGTTCCTGGCAATAATGAAAAGCGCATACTCGACTAATATAAAAGAGAGACATGACCATAGTGCAGCAATTTTTGATGCACAGGGTAGAGTAGTTGTGCAAGGCGAAAGTTTACCGCTTCATCTAGCATCAATGTTAGGTTTGGTTGAGGTGGTACTGGACCGTTACGGGGTCGAAGAAATAAATCCCGGTGATATGTTTTTATCAAACGATCCTTTTGTGGGCAGAGGTTCACATCTTCCAGATGTAGCGATATTGGCTCCGATTTTTCGTGATGGAGAATTGATCCTTTTTGTTTCTAATATTGCCCATCACTCCGATATAGGAGGAATGGCACCAGGATCTATGGCCGGAGGTATGACAGAAATTTACCAAGAAGGATTGCGTATTCCTCCTATACGAATTGTTCAAGAAGACAAAATACTCCAAGACGTATTTGATTTAGTTTTATTAAATGTAAGGGTTCCAAGTGAACGCCGCGGTGATTATATGGCGCAAATAGCGGCGAACCGACTAGGAAATAGAAGATTAAAAGAGTTATTTGAAAAGTGGTCGAAAGAACAGATAGAGGGTGGTTGTTCTGCGATTATAGATGCTGTAACGCGCCGCATGCGAAGTAGTATTGCGGAACTACCGGATGGTGAATATGCGTTCGAGGATGTTTTGGATGATGATGGGATGGGAACTGAGAATATTCCCGTTGTTGTTAATATAGAAAAGAAAGGCGAAGAAATCTGGTTGGATTTTGAGGGTTCTGGTCCTCAAGTCAGGGGAAATATGAATAATAGCTTTGCAGGTTTGCAGGCAAGTGTACTTTTTGCCTTAAAAGTACTTGTTGATCCAGATGGACCCACAAACCACGGAATGTTGGAGCCGGTTCACATTAAAGCCCCGGAAGGAAGTGTGGTGAATGCGTCATTCCCAGCGGCTACGGCGGCGCGGGCCCAGACGTGTCAAAGAATCATTGATGTGATTCTGGGCGCGTTAGCTGAAGCAGTGCCAGATAGAGTCATTGCGGCTTGCAATGGTGCTAACGGTGTAGCTACGTTTTCGGGAATAGGTCCTGATGGGAAATATTACCTGTATATGGAAACGATTGGTGGTGGAGCAGGCGGTAGATCGTATAAAGACGGCTCCGATGGCATACAGGTACACGTCACCAATACATCAAATTTACCGGTCGAGGCTTTGGAAAATGAATACCCGCTTTTGGTTGATCGATACGAGTTGATTGAAGGATCAGGAGGTGCTGGGAAATGGCGGGGTGGTTTAGGGTTAAGAAGAGTTTACCGAGGTATAGATCACACTCTCACATTTTCGGGACAAGGAGAACGAGGGGTCAAAGCCCCTTGGGGCCTATTTGGCGGCAAAAGTGGCGGTACTGCCTCTATATCTCTCCATTTAGATGATGGCAGTAGGCAATCGTTACCGATTAAGCCCGCTTCCTTTGAGGTTAAACCTGGTGTTGCCGTCTGTATAGAGACCGCGGGAGCAGGAGGTTATGGTCCTCCAGCAGAACGCGATATAGAATCGTTGGAAGATGACACAAAATCTGGGAAGTTTAGCGCAGAATTTATGCGGAAGTTTTATAATTTTCAAAACTGAATTAAAAGTGCCGACTTTTCAGATCGGCGTCACATGCTAGTTGCACCGCCATCTATTACAAGTTCTCCTCCGGTCATGTAGGAAGACTCATCTGATGCTAAGAATATAACCCCTGCGACAATTTCTTTTACAAGCCCCAATCTTCCCATTGGAACTCTGGTTAAACGTTCTGCTAGAGCTTTGGGATCAGACATTGCGGCATGGACCATCTCCGTATCGATTGGACCGGGAAAGATAGCATTGCTGCGAATGTTGTCTTTTGCATGTTGCGTAGCAGTTACCTTGCTGAAAATGCGAACAGCACCTTTACTTGCTGCATACGCGGGTTCTTGGGTCGTCGATTGTCCGTAACCAGCAACAGAGCAAATATTAATTATCGACCCACCACCGCTATCTCGCATGGCGGGAATAGCATGCTTTGTACCAAGAAATACACCTCTTGAATTGACTGCCTGAACTCTATCCCACTCTTCTACAGTGCGTTCTTCTATAGGTACACGGTTAATCACTATTCCAGCGTTATTCACTAAAATATCTAGCTTTCCGTATTCATCTACAGTTGTTTTGATAGCGTTTTTCCAATCGTCCTCTAGAGTAACGTCAAGATGTATATATTTTGCGTTTTCTGAATGGATATTAATTTCGTTAGCCAATTTATTCCCAAGGTCATCTAGAATATCACCAAAAACAACTTTAGCGCCTTCAGAAACGAAAGCACGAGCTTCAGCGGCGCCTTGGCTTTTTGCGCCGCCACTAATTAGCGCTACTTTCCCATCTAGTCTACCCATGGATGCTCTCCCAAATATGAAACGCTATTTGAATTTCTAAAGATGTATTTAATACGATAAACCAAAGTTTCTTTAATTACCAAATCAGGGACTAGATTGATGTTAAAGACGAGAGAATATTCTAACTTGGGAGGGTGCATATTGGCTTTTAATTGGGTAAAATGAGATAATGGTGGGAGATATTGGGCTAATATGACTTATAATTTTGGGATTATTGGGCTCGGTATGATTGCCAAATTTCATGCAGCAGCAATAAGGGCAACCTATGGGGCTAACCTAGCAGCAGTATTCTCGGAAGATGAGATTAAAGCCGATAAATTCGCGTCCGAATTTAACTGTGCCCCTTACTCTGACTTTTCGTCATTTCTTGCACATAAAGATCTAGATGCTGTAAGCATTTGTACGCCTACCGGTGCTCATTTACAGCCCTGTTTAGCTTCTGCGGAGGCGGGAAAGCATATTGTTTGCGAAAAGCCATTAGAAGTATCAGTCGAGCGGATCGATAAAATGATTGGGGGCTGTAATAAGTCTGGGGTAATGCTGTCAGGTATTTTCCCAAGAAGATTTAATCAATCCACTAACGAATTAAAAAAAGCGATCCAGGAAAATCGTTTTGGTACAATCACGATGGCCGATGCTTATGTTAAGTGGTGGAGAGATCAGGATTACTACGATAGTGCTGCATGGCGAGGAACTTGGAAATTAGATGGGGGCGGAGCACTTATGAACCAATCTATACATACCATTGACTTATTATTGTACCTGATGGGACCAGTGAAAAATGTTCGGGCCGAAACGCGCACTATTGCGCATAAAAGTATAGAAGTAGAGGATACTGCGGTAGCAATTTTGGAGTTCGAAACTGGTGCGCTTGGTGTTATTCAAGGTTCCACAAGTAGTTGGTCACGTTCAGGACATCCTGCCGAAATTCAGATAACTGGTACAAAAGGATCAGTTTTTATGGTGGATGACCGCTTTAGAGTTTGGGATTTTAAGGATGAGATTGCTTCTGATGATGAAGTCAGAAAAAAATATGGTACGAGAGAAAATTTTGATGGCGCTGGTGCTGCAGACCCATCAAAAATTGATTTCAAATGGCATGCGCGTAATTATGAAGATATAATTTTGGCCTTAAATAATAAAAGTGTTCCAAGCATAAGTGGAGCAGAGGCCCGACGCGCGGTAGCTTTAATATCTGCTATATATGAGTCAGCACAATCTGGTGGAAACAAAGTAGAGGTTGTTTGAGTTATGTATTTAACAGGGTTTGCAGATGAAGTATCTCAAGATCTAGAAAAACAGATTCAGGTTACAAAAGAACTTGAATGGAACGCGATAGAGGCGAGAAGTGTTTGGGGAACTAATATCCATGATATTAGTGAAAAAGATTTCGAAAGGGTACGGCGAGTATTAGATGATGCAGAAGTTCGTGTAAATTGTTTCGGTTCCACGATAGCTAATTGGAGTAAACGGGTTAGCGACCCATTTGATATTTCAATTGCAGAGGTTGATAGGGCTATCCCAAGGATGCATGCCTTGGAGACAAAATTAATTCGCATTATGAGTTATGCTCGATGTTTGGGTGAAGAACAGAATAAAGAAGAAAGATTCAGA
>CALIMD010000148.1 GCA_938028645.1 uncultured Alphaproteobacteria bacterium | reverse complement strand
TAAATTTAGCTCTTCTTACACTTTGTATTGTGCCCACATTGTTTATCGTTCGGTTTATTTGGTTGCCGCGGGCTCGTGCGGCGTTCATGCGAGCTCGGGAATTGAATTCTATGACTAACGGAGCGTTGGCGGAAGCAATACATGGCGTACGCACAGTGCAGGGGATGGTGAGAGAAAAAACAAACTACGCCTTATATATGGATAGGGCACGAGAAAACATGCAGGCACATTTGCGTGCTGCAAAATTCGCACAATTTAATGTTCCCATAGTTGATACGCTTACCGGCGTTGCAATGGCAATTGTGGTTGTATTCGGTGGTGCGCAGGTAATGGAGTCCAAACTTGATCTCGGAGTAATGGTTGCATTTATTTTTTATGTTCAGAGGTTTTTTGATCCGATTAGATCATTGACACTTCATTATAGTTTCATGCAGCGCGCTATGGTTTCCGGTCAGAGGATTCTAGAGGTTCTAGATGTTCCTATTTCCATCAGAGATAAAATTGATGCAAAAAAATTGTCAGATTGTGATGGAAGTATTGAATTCAAAGATGTGACTTTTGGATACGAAATAGATCAACCAATTCTCCATAATATTAATTTTAAAATAAATCCTGGAGAAACCGTGGCTTTAGTAGGCCCAACTGGGTCCGGAAAAACAAGTATCACTGCATTAGTTAATCGGTTTTATGATGTCTGGGAAGGAAGCATTTCCGTTGGTGGCGAGAATGTTCGCGATGTAACGCAGGATTCCTTGGGAGAGCAAGTCTCTATGGTTTTACAAGAACCTTTTCTTTTCACTGGTACAATACTAGAAAATATTAAATACCGATGTGATTGCGCCACTTTAGAAGAAATCATTGCATCCGCCAAGGCAGTCGGCGCCCACGATTTTATTCAAGACCTGCCAGAAGGTTATAATACGATTCTAGAGCAGAGAGGCGCAAATTTATCTCTAGGTCAAAGGCAATTGATTAGTTTTGCAAGAGCTATTGTGGCTGATGCAAAAATACTTGTGTTGGACGAAGCAACTGCCAGTATTGATAGTTATACAGAGATGCAAATTCAAATTGCACTTAGGAAGCTTCTTGAGGGGCGAACAGGACTTGTAATTGCCCATAGATTAGCAACTATACGTGGATGTGACCGGATTATAGTATTGAAAGATGGAAGAATATTTGAGGAAGGCACCCACGAGGAACTACTATTGAAAAAAGGACTGTATGCAAATCTTTACTCTTTGAACTACGCATCTTTTGACGATATCCCTGAGGACCCAGAGGAAAAAATAAAGTCGGCAATCGAGTAGTTTTCTAAAGTGTTAGGAAGTGAATGCTGTCGTCGATAGTTCTTTAATAATGTCTTGCCTTAGGGCCGGTTTATTAATCTTATCTGTCGAAGTTCTCGGGAGCTCATTATTAGTTCTAATGAAAAGCGATAGCGGTACTTTGTAGGATGCAAGCTTATTTCGGCAAAAATCAATGATTTCCGAGGGGTTTGTTTTGCTGATGGTATTTAACTCAACCACGGCTGTTACTGCTTCAGTTTTTTGCTTATGAGGCACGCCGAAGACAAAAGCTTGTTTTACATTGGGGTGTTCAAGGATGACACCTTCTACCTCTAAAGGCGATACATTAACACCGCCAGTTTTGATAATCTCTTTAAGTCTTCCTTTAAAGTAAACCCGTCCATCTTTTCCTATAATTCCTAGATCACCTGTCAAAAAGTAACCATCTTTATCGAAAGTCTGAGCGGTTAGTTCGGGAGCGTTGAAATAGCCAGGAGTAACATACCCTGCTACGGTAATCTCGCCAATCTCTCCTGAAGGTAAGGGGGCCTTAGTCTCAGGATCAACCATTCTAATTTTCATCCCTGGCAATGGTAAGCCTTGTGAGTTTAGTCTCAAGTTTATCGGATCGGTCGAGGAACAAACTGATGCATTGCCATATGTTTCTGTTGAACCATAAACATTACACAATTCCGATGTGCTCATGGTATCGATTATCATTTGTATGTCTTCAGGTAGTCCAATTGTTAAACCCGTCCTCATAGACTTAAGTTTTTCCAATGACCATCCATCATTTTCTCTGATCGACCGAGCCATATTAACCATGCCATAAAAGACAGTACATCTCTCCTTTTCTATCAATTCAATGGCTGCTGCAGGTTCAAAGCTCTCTTGTAATACTATGCTGCCACCATGCGTCATGATGGCGGGGAGGGCATTAGCTGATCCAAACGACCAAAATAAGGGAATAGCAAACCATAGTATATCCTGATCACTTAGATTTTGCCTTCTGCCTATGTCGTAACCGTTAGCTATAACGTTTCCGTGAGCAAGAGTAACCCCTTTAGGTTCCGCAGTAGAACCAGAAGTGTAAAGAATATAACACAAGTCATTTTTTGAGACTTTTTCTTGCCGTCTTTGTAAAATAGCTGCAGAAATATTTCTAGAATATGCCATGCAATCATCCCATTGGATTGCGTAGTCGTCAGTAGCCTTATCGAGAGAAATCAAAACTTTTAAATGTGGTAAAGCGTCTATATTTAAATCGCTGGAATTTTCTTTTGAGTTTTTTTGTGAAAGGTTTTTTATCGCTTTTAAAAAGTTATTCCCTTTGAAAGATGAGACGGTGATGAGCGCAACTGCGCTGCAATTTTTCAATGTCCAAGATAACTCGGTGGGCGTTGAGAAAGTGCTTATAGCAGAGGTGATTGCCCCTATTTTTGCGATTGCAAAAGTTGCTATGATCCATTCAGGTATATTCGGAGCTAATAGTGCCACCCGGTCTCCTGGCTTCACTCCAAGATCAATCAGAGAACATGCTAAAGTATTCGCTTTGTCTTGTAGGGTTTTATAACTAATCCGCTGTCTTCCAAAAACAATAGCTTCCTTTTCAGGATGTCGTGCAGCAAGTTCATCCAATAAATCGCCAAGCGTATCGCTAACAGGTCGTAAAATTTTATTCATGAAATCAGATTAATACTTTGGCTGTCGTTTCTCAAGAAATGCATTCACACCTTCTTTAAAATTTGGGTCGGCCCGAACCTGATCTCCAAGTTTCTGGTCCAAATCTTCTCTTGATCTTACGTGTTCAGCTATGCTGGAACTGATTTGTGTTTTAACGGCTTGCACCGCTGATGGACTGTTGGCAACGATCATGTGTGCTTTTTCCAACGCCCAATCGAGGACGGAACCTGTTTTTTTTATATCATTGACTAGACCAAGTTTCCAAGCTTCCTTGGCAGAAATTAATCGCCCGGTCAATAATAAATCCATTGCCTGCACATATCCAATCTGTTGGACAAGTTTTGTAGTTGCTCCTCCAAAAGGATAGATTGACCATTTTACCTCGGGCAAACCAAACCTTGCGTTGGGGCTCGCGACGCGAATGTCGGTTGAAAGTAGAAGTTCTAATCCCCCTCCAATACAATCCCCATTCACTGCTCCTATTATCGGCTTTTTATAAATATCTGTTTTAAGTAATGCATGATTGACAACTTTGCTTATCTCCGGTGTTGCCTCTAAATCACCTGATATATCTGCTCCTGCGCAGAATGCACGTTCGCCTGATCCGGTTAATATTATGCATCTTGTTTCATCTCGCGATAATTCATCCCAAACGTTTCCCAGGTGCTGCATCATTTCACGGGACATAGCATTAAGTTTCTTCTGGTTGTCGATAGTGATAATCGCTATGTGCGGACCGTCTTTTTCTAGTAAGATTCGCATTATGACAATCCTTTCATCAGGCAGGAGATAAGATATCTTGTTACTTGTATTAAATAGAAGTGGATCTTTAGACTATACTTGGTCCATCGTAATTTTTAACTCTATTTATAGATGATTTTTTGACACAAGGTGATTGAATAAATGAAAGCTATTTTTTGTAATAAATTAGGAGGCCCAGAAAATTTGGGCGTAAGCGAAACCAAAGCACCGATCCCGGGCCCCAACGATGTCCATATTCGAGTTAAGGCAGCGGGTTTAAATTTTGCGGACACGTTACAAATAGCTGGCAGGTATCAATCCAAACTTGAACCTCCCTTTATTCCGGGAATGGAGGTGGCTGGAGAGGTTATCGGAATAGGATCAGATGTTTCGCGTCCTTTGAAAATCGGGCAACGTGTGATGGCATTCATGCGTGGAGGAGGAGCGTTTGCCGAAGAGGCTCTTGTAGATAGTGAATGGTTGGTGCCAATACCTGATGAAATGGATGACGTCATTGCTGCTGGTTTTCCAACAGTCTATGGAACATCAAACTTTGCCTTAAAGCATCGGGGGCGATTAAAAAAAGATGAAACTTTATTAGTCTTGGGTGCGGCAGGTGGGGTTGGTTTGACTGCTGTAGAAATAGGAAAACATATTGGGGCTCGGGTCATTGCTGCGGCTGGAGGTCCAGAGAAATGTGCCGTGGCACTTAAGCATGGAGCAGATTTCGCTATCGATTACAAAACAGAAAGCATTAAAGATCGAGTTCGAGAGATAACAAACGGTATCGGGGCGGATGTGGTCTATGATGCGGTTGGTGGAGATGCGTTTGATCAAGCTATTCGAGCCGTTAATTGGGAGGCCAGAATGTTAATTATTGGTTTTGCATCGGGAAGAATACAGCAAGTTCCTGCAAATTTAATACTCGTGAAAAATATATCAGTTGTAGGGGTAGTTTACGGAGCTCAGACGGAGAGGGACCCGGCTTATGGCGCAAGTTTTGTTCAAGAAGCGGCGGATCTTTATAGGCACGGTGCTGTAAAGCCATATACAGGAAAAGTCTTTCAGCTAGAAGACGCTGATAAGGCGATGAAAGCACTCTTGTCGAGGGAATATGCCGGTAAAATTATACTTGTCACTTAAAGGTCGTATCAGTCGAGGAGTAATTCGTTCATTTTAAAATTTGTTTGAGTTGGGTTTTATAAAAAGGATCTTTAGCCTTAAATATTCAATAGGCTAGATAAAGGGTAAAAACATATGTCACTGGTTAGCATAAAGGAGGTTCAAGAGCTAATATCAGAAGATATCCCTGCGGTTGCTGAGATGGGTATAATTTTTGAGATAGTTTCAGATAACTTGGTTAGGGCGCGTCTTCCATTTGATACCTCGTCACTAAGGCCTGGTGGTACGATAAGTGGTCCTACTATGATGGGGTTAGGAGATATTGTTGTGTTCGTTTGTATATTATCGCGAATTGGCATAGTTAAGGACACAGTGACAACGAACCTCAATGCAAATTTTTTAAGGAAACCAGGACCCTCGGATCTTATTGCTGAAGGCAACTTGATAAAATTAGGACAGCGACTCGCTTATGGGCAGGTTAATATGTTTTCGGAGAAGGATCCGGATAGCATTGTGTGTCATGTGACATCTACTTATTCTATACCACCGAAGAATTAAAAAGATCAAAGTTACGCGCATCTTTCTTTGGATTATAAGAAAAAAGACGGATCATAAAATCTGGGGTGTAAGATGAACGGTTTGTAGATTGAATATAATGAGGTAACAAGATACCGCGGTTTTATCTTATTGATTTTTCTTTATTATTCGCCTTGACTTTAATGTATTAAAGAATTTAAAACCTATCACGCTCTAGCACTTAGAGGTATATATAGAAAACAATTTTAAAGGGTAACTTAGATGCGAACCTACTCGGCCAAACCGAGCGAGATTGAAAAAAAGTGGTGGATCATCGATGCAGAAGGATTAGTCCTTGGCCGCCTTGCTACAATCGTCGCTATGTATTTACGTGGCAAGCATAAACCGACTTTTACTCCTCATATGGATTGCGGTGACAATATCATCATCGTCAATGCTGAGAAGGTTCGGTTAACAGGCTCGAAGAGAACTGCCAAGACTTATTATTGGCATACGGGATACCCCGGCGGTATTAAATCGCGGACTGCGGATAAGATATTAGATGGGGACCATCCAGAACGTGTCATTCAAAAAGCCGTTCAGAGAATGATTACACGAGGCCCTCTTGGCAGGGTGCAAATGGGAAATCTAAAAGTTTATGGCGGTTCAGAGCATCCGCATGAGGCCCAGCAGCCAGTAATGTTGGATGTTGGTTCAATGAACGCGAAGAATAAGAGGTAGTAATGACTGACGAAACAGAAGTAGTTACTGAGGAGACAGTGGTTCCAGCTGAAGCTAATTTAGTTGCGACTGGATCAGAAGAAGCGGCCCCCAGCGGATTAGAGGCTCTCGGCGCTCTAAAAGAGGAGCAAGAGGTTGTATTGGTTAGGGAGCCGAAACTTGATGCCTTCGGTCGAGCTTACGCTACCGGTAAAAGAAAGAACGCGATTGCAAGAGTTTGGATAAAACCAGGGGCAGGTCGTATTACGGTAAATGGGCGAGAAGTAGAGACATATTTCGCGCGGCCGGTTCTACGTATGCTCATCGGGCAACCGTTTGATGTTGCGGAACGGGTTGATTCATTTGATGTTGTTTGTACTGTCACCGGGGGTGGTTTATCTGGCCAGGCAGGAGCTGTCAGGCATGGAATATCTAAGGCTTTAACCTATTTTGAGCCTGGCCTTCGGACAGCGTTGAAAAAGGGTGGCTTTTTAACTCGTGATCCTAGGGTCGTAGAGCGTAAGAAGTATGGTAGAGCAAAAGCGCGAAGAAGCTTCCAGTTCTCCAAGCGTTAGATTCGAACCCTCAAAATAGCTCTACAAAACAAGAGGTTGCGTATTTCGCAGTAGAGATTTGTGTGTACGGTTTTTTTTTCGAAAACTGCCGACTTTATGTATTTGAATAGGTTAAACGCTACTTCGGATGAGTGGCATTTTGAGACTAATTAAAAATGGAAAAACAGAATGAGAATAATTAGATACTTCGCGGTTGCGGTGTTTATTATGTCGAATGCTTGTGCTGTAAATGCAGCCAACAAAACTGAAAAGTTGAGTCAACCGGAATTAGAGAAGGTACTTATTAATCACACATATCCGTTAGGTGGTAAAACACTCAAACAATCTAAAGGCGCGATGTACTTCTCAGCCGATGGAACGTTTGAAATTGTATGGGAAGGGGCAAAAGGAAAGGGCAAATGGAAGGCTAATAAGAACAGTCAATTCTGCTACACTCAATCTCTTTGGGACGGAGAGGAATGTATCACTCTATTACGTAATAATGAAAAAGGTGGTTTCGTGCATATATTTGAGGGAAATAAACGTATGCTTGAGGATGGAGCCATTGAAGAAGGACGAAAACTCTAAAAGTCATTCATT
>CALIMD010000147.1 GCA_938028645.1 uncultured Alphaproteobacteria bacterium | reverse complement strand
AATTATAAAAAACTGATTTATATAGCGCAAACAGATGATAGTAGCTTGGAATTGAAAGCTAGAAAAGCCGCAGATCGCTTAGGCCTTCAATATGAACGGCGAATACGGGGCTATGGCGAACTTGGAAAATTTATGGCCTCGGCAGTTCAGCATAGGGCCTAGTTGATTAGATCTCCATGGCTCATTTAATCATTGTATACTGGCGTGATATACCTGCTCAGATAATAGCTGAACGCGGTAAAGGGCGGAAAAGAGAAAAAGCCAAAGTAGAGCTCAATAAGCGGTTCGCCCAAGCAATAGATGCCGCTGCAATGAAATCTGGTCTATCTGAAAGCTCTGATTACCTGTCTTATTGGAGAAAGTCCTCACCGATGGATTGCGGTGGCAATCTTCATTTCGAGGCATCTAGTTTGGCCAAAGAACTGGAGAATGAATATGACAAAAAGAAATTATCTACTTTGGTCAAGAATGGCGGCGTAGAGGCCTTATAATTACAATACCTATTCTTCATTAGAAAAGTTCCTAGGAATGGTAGGATATAAACCAATCAACAAATCGGGGTATTCCTATATCTATAGAGGTAGTAGGTGCATATCCTAGCTCTTTCTCACTTTCTTCAATATTAGCGTAGGTTTGTACTACGTCCCCTGCCTGCATCGGCTGCAAATCAATAATAGCTTTTTTATTGCAAGCCCTCTCAATAACATTGATATAGTTCATAAGTGAAACGGGTTTATTATTACCAAGATTGTAAATCTTGTGAGGTGGTGATGCATTCAAACTTATTGGTGGGGTATCGAGAGCACCGAGAATTCCTGATACGATATCGTCAATAAAAGTGAAATCCCTCATCATTTCACCTTTATTGAAAACTTTTATGGGTTTTTCGTTTAGTATACTGTTGGTGAATATATAGGGTGACATATCCGGACGGCCCCACGGACCATAAACAGTGAAAAACCGCAAACCAATTGTAGGAATTTGATAGAGATGAGCATAAGAGTGAGCCATGACTTCTCCTGCTTTTTTTGTCGCACCATAGAATGAAACAGGTTGATCAGTATTATCGTTTATAGAGAATGGGATCTTTTTATTTGAACCATATACGGAAGACGAACTCGCATAGACGAAATTCTTTATAGGGCGAGAATCCCTCAGTTTAGATTTACAGAATTCTAATATAGCCAGTTGGCCGCATAGATTGGACTGCATATATTGATGCGGATTATCTATTGAGTATCTAACACCAGCTTGTGCTCCTAGGTGAATAATTCTATCAATCTCTGGATATTTTTGGATGAGAAGATTTAATGATCCAGGAACTGCAAAATCGAGCTTCTCGAAATAAAAATTTTTATTAACCTGCAATTCTTCTAAACGAGCTCTTTTTAACTCAGGATCATAATAGTCATTGATATTATCTATACCAATAACTTCTTCGTTTTTTTCGAGCAAAGCGTTGGCAGTATGCATTCCTATAAAACCAGCCGAACCTGTGACCAATACTGACATCGCTTACTCCAAAAGATGAGTCTTTTATGCCTGATTTTTGATGATAATGCGAGCAGATATCAGAAGACTATGTTCATCCTTTTAAATAAAAATTTATGTTAAAATGTAAGTTAAAACTTTTTTGCTTTTATTGATAAAATATATCGTAGTACTATTTCCCTCTTATATGCTGCCAATAATTATATGCATGCTTAGATCCGTTTATTTGATGAATAATCATACCCTATATGCACATTACATGAGATTAATGATACGATTGAGCAAAAAAGGGTAGTTATTAGTAGGGGAAAATTGATGGCTGAATTTGCCGTTACATTAGACGATAAATATACTTTGGACGAGGGACGAGTGTTTATCACGGGTGTTCAGGCATTGGCTCGTTTGCCAATGGTCCAGCGCCAACGCGATGTTATCAGCGGATTAAATACAGCAGGATTTATTTCAGGATATAGAGGATCACCAGTTGGTGGGTATGACCAGCAACTTTGGAATGCCAGAAAGTTTCTGGAAAATAATCATATAAAATTCCAACCGGGTTTGAATGAGGATTTAGCCGCATCAGCAATATGGGGTAGCCAACAGACAAATTTGTTTGAGGGTGGAAAGTATGATGGTGTTTTTGGTCTTTGGTATGGTAAGGGGCCAGGGGTCGATCGTTGCGGCGATGTTTTTAAACATGGCAATATGTCGGGTCCATCAAAATATGGCGGCGTTTTATTAATTGCCGGAGATGATCATGCGGCTAAATCATCAACTGTTCCGCATCAAAGCGAATTTGCATTTATGGATGCAAGTATACCCGTTCTAAATCCTGCGGGTGTTCAGGAAATACTTGACTATGGTGTCTTAGGTTTTGCGATGTCCCGGTTTTCTGGGTGTTGGGTGGCATTCAAGACGACAGCAGAAAATATGGATAGTTCCGCGTCGATAGATGTTGCGCCAGATCGTGTGAATATTGAAATCCCTGACTTTGACATACCGGATGGTGGGCTGCATATTCGATGGCCAGACGATTGGATTGAGCAAGAACATAGACTTCATAACTACAAATTAAAAGCTGTCCGGGCTTTCGCTAGAGCTAATAAAATAGATAAGCTGATTATGGAGAGTCCCAAGGCTAAATTGGGAATAGTGACAACTGGTAAATCATATCTCGATGTTAGACAGGCGCTTGAGGATTTGGGGGTCACCGAAGAAAAGGCTTCTACTATTGGGATTCGGCTCTATAAAATTGGGATGCCGTGGCCTTTGGAACCAGAAGGGGTTCGTGAATTTGCAGAGGGCTTAGAGGAAATTTTAGTAATCGAAGAAAAACGCCCACTTATAGAAAATCAACTTAAAGAAGAATTATATAATTATCCCTTACATAAACGGCCACGTATTGTTGGTAAGTTAGATGAAAAGCAACAACCTCTTCAATCTGCTGCAGGTGTGTTAACCGCTACCCAAATAGCCACCGTTATCGCCTCACGCATTGTGCAATTTCATCAAGGCAGTGAAATACAACAACAGCTTCGGATCATAGAAGGTAGGGAAGCCCAGTTAATTCAAAGCAAAACGGATTTTGCCAGGACACCGTATTTTTGTTCTGGTTGTCCCCATAATACATCCACTAAAGTCCCCGAGGGCAGTCGCGCCACAGCAGGGATTGGTTGTCATTTTATGTCGGTTTGGATGGATCGTGATACATCTACCTTTACCCATATGGGAGCCGAAGGCACTCCATGGATAGGTCAGGCGGCATTTACGGAGACTAAACATATTTTTGCTAACCTAGGCGATGGGACTTATACGCATTCAGGTGCTTTGGCAATTCGTGCGTCAGCGGCTTCTGGCGTTAACATAACATATAAAATCCTATATAATGATGCGGTAGCTATGACTGGTGGACAGCCCGCTGATGGTGGTTTTACGGTTCCTCAGATAGCGGCGCAAGTTGCTGCCGAAGGTGCGAAGCAGGTGCGAGTATGCTCAGATGATCCTGATAAATATCCTATAGGAACAAAATGGCCCGAAAACTCTAGTATTCATCATAGAGACGAACTAAACAAAGTACAGAAAGAGTTACGCGAAATAGAAGGCCTTTCGGTTCTTATCTATGATCAAACTTGTGCTGCTGAGAAGCGCCGCCGTCGTAAGCGTGGTACCATGATTGATCCCCCAAAACGAATTTTTGTTAATGAGCTAGTTTGCGAAGGTTGCGGTGATTGTGGGGTTGCTTCCAACTGTGTTTCTGTGACACCAGTAGAAACAGAATATGGCCGAAAACGATTAATTGATCAGTCCGCGTGCAATAAAGACTATTCCTGTACAAAAGGATTTTGTCCTAGCTTTGTGAATGTAATCGGCGGAAAAGTTAAAAAAAATAAGGCTATGGAAACATCGGGCGCTGACTTGTTTGAGGCACTACCGGCACCAGAACAACCCAAGTTAGAGCAACCCTATGGTGTCATCGTCACAGGAATTGGTGGAACTGGGGTCGTAACTATTGGAGCGTTAATCGGTATGGCTGCTCATATTGAAGGAAAGGGCGTATCGGTACTTGATATGGCTGGCCTAGCACAAAAAGGTGGTGCAGTGATAAGCCATATAAGAATAGCAAAAAGACCGGAGGATATACACGCGGTCAGAATAGCATCGGGCAGTGCTAAATTGATGCTAGCTTGCGATATGGTGACCGCGGCCAGCGTTGAGGGCTTATCTAAAGTCTCCAAAGAGGAAACTACTGCCATTGTAAATACTCAGGAGACAATGACGGGAGCATTTACAAGTAACCCGGATTTACCTTTTCCTGGAGCTGTCTTTAAAGACGCACTTCGAACAGCAGCTGGAGAAAACTCGACGCATTTCATAGATGCATCGAGAATAGCCACTAATCTCCTTGGTGACAGTATAGCCTCTAACCTATTTATGCTTGGTTACGCTATCCAGAAGGGGCAACTGCCGTTGTCGCTAAAGGCTGTTGAGCAGGCTATAGAATTAAATGCGGTAGCGGTCGATTTCAATAAACAGGCACTTTTATGGGGACGAAGAGCTGCGCATGATTTAACTTCGGTAGAAAAGTTAGCGATGCCAAAAGTCGCCAAACCAGCTCATCGGGAAATAGCATCCTCGTTGAAAGAGATAAAAGAGAAGCGAATAGAATTTCTCACTCAGTATCAAAACGCCACATATGCTGAGCGTTATGAAAATTTGGTGCGCAAAGCCGAGGATGCGGAACGAAACCTCACACCGGGTTTTGAAGGGTTTGCTGTAGCTGTAGCGCGTTATGCTTTTAAATTAATGTCATATAAAGACGAGTATGAAGTGGCAAGGCTCTACACCGATGGTACGTTTTTAAGACAATTAAATGAGCAGTTTGACGGTGATTACAAGATCGAATTTAATCTAGCCCCACCGCTTATCTCCAAACGTGACCCTTCTACAGGCCATTTAAAGAAACAGGTTTATGGCCCCTGGTTAATGCATGGCTTTCGCTTGCTTTCAAAGTTAAAGGGATTGAGAGGCACAGCATGGGATATTTTTGGGAAGACAGCGGAGAGAAAACAAGAAAGACTATTGATAGAGAATTATTTTGCGTTAATAGAAATGGTGTGTCGAAACATGAGCCGGGATAATCATTCAGTAGCAGTTGAGCTAGCGAGCATACCTGAAAAAATCAGGGGATACGGGCATGTTAAAGAGGCTGCGATTATTGAATCAAAAGCCCACGAAAAACAAGCGCTTGCCATATTTAATAATCCAGAACTAGCAAAAACGGCGGCTGAGTAAATAATGCCATCGCAAACTTTGGGTAGTTAGACACCTTTCAGCTCAACTCCGTTCCCTTCGGGATCCTTGATATAAATTGAGGGGCCTTTTCCATTAGCGCCATAGCGGATAACAGGTTCCTCTGAGTTGACACCCTGACTTATCAAATATTTTCTAATCTTTTCTCCGTCGAAGGGGAAAATTTTTATGGCAATATGGTCGACATTATGACCTTCTCTGCTAGGAGGAGCCCCTCCCTGCAAACCAAGTTTTCCATCCACTGGAACCAAGTCTATCATCGAACTACCAATAGATAGGTGGTAGAGTCCCATATCAGCATTTTCTTTTTTTAGACAAGCGCCAAGTATATCACAGTAAAAGTTTAACATAGGAGCGAGTTGGTGTACGCGAATTACAACGTGATCAATACCCCTCAATTCGCAATCTGGTAGTGCCATATCTGGAATAGCCTCTATAATTAAGTTGTATTTATGCTTTACTATTAAACGTAGTCGATAGCATGTTTTAGATCAATTTAATGGATTATAAATTAATGGAGAGAATGCGGGAACTATCTGAGGACGATGCCACAGGTTCGGTAGCTGAAATATATCAGGAAATTAAAGAATATTATGCGGCTCCATATGTTTCGTCATTATTTAGACACCTTGCAACATATCCTGGGCTTTTAGAGTGGATTTGGAAAATCACGCTCCCAGCGTTTCAGACGGGACTTATACAGAATATAGGGTGGAGGCGGGTTGATATATCTGCTTTAAAGCCGCTTACGCCACTGTCGAGTGGAGAATTAGCAGATATGAAAATAGATGATATATCGAAAAATACGATCATTGAGACATGTCTTACATTCACAAGAGTTAGCCCTATCAATCTTATATTTGCGGGCTGTATGAACCATCTTTTATTAGGTGAGGGGTCAGATGCACCTACTCTAAATAAAAATGTATTCCCATTACCTCCTCGTTTATCCCCCTTGCCAAAAATGCTCCCTTGGGAAGACATGAGTGAAAGTGAGTTGGCTGTTATCAATATATTTTCTACGACTTTGGCAAGCCAAACATTTATTCCGGGTATTTATCGTATTTTAGCTAGATGGCCGTTGTATCTGAAGCATGTTGCAAACGAATTGGGCCCGCTATTGCACGACCCTGTAATAACAGATATTTGTGAAGCAATTGCGGATAGAGTTTTTTATTCCGCCTCCGAAATCTGGGGTAACTTAGATCTAACACAAAAAGAGCCTCCACTAGATGAGAACCAGAAGCAACAAGTCTTGGCGGCTATAGCCGCTTATAGAGGGACTAGTCCCCAGATGGTAGGATTTGGTACTCTGCTATTAAATGCACTCCCGACAAATAGTTTGAACAGCCCATAAAAGCACAAAATATAAGAGAGTATTTTTTATGAAAATTACCGCTATTCACACTCAGGCAATAGAAATCCCATTCAAAGAGCCAATTGGAACCTCAATACATAATATAACGGGTGTTGCTGGGTTGTTGGTTTGGATAGAGACAGATGAAGGTATTATTGGGGAGAGTTACCTTTGGGTAATAGGGAAGCACAAGGTACCTGTATTGGAGGTGATGATTAAAGCGCTTGGACCGGTAGTCATCAACAAAAACCCTTTAGACACGGAGGCGCTATATTCTGATATGTGGAAAGAAATTAATTTCCTCGGACATAAAGGCGTTACTATTTTTGGAATGGCCGCAATTGACTGGGCGTGCTGGGATATAAAGGGTAAATATTATAATACATCTGTGGGTCGATTGTTAGGCCGTTCAAGAGACCGAGTTCCCGCCTATGCTAGTGGTGGTTTATGGACCTCCATGACAATCGAAGACCTTCAGGCCCAGGCAAAATCTTTTGTGCAGGAGGGTTTCAAAGCCATAAAAATGCGCATTGGTTTGCCTGATGGCAATATGGATTTAGAGCGAGTTGCTGCCGTCAGAGAGGTTATAGGTCCATCGGTTGATTTGATGGTTGATGCTAATCAAGGTTTGAGTGTAAATCAGGCGATAAAGCTTGGCAGAGGCCTAGAGCAGTTTGATCTAGTATGGTTTGAGGAGCCAGTTCAAGCATATGATTTGGCTGGTTCAGCCCGTGTTGCGGCGGAACTTGACATACCAATCGCGAGCGGAGAAACCGAATATACCCGCTATGGTTTCCAAGATATGATAGAACGGCGAGCAGCAGATGTTTTAATGCCTGATTTAGAGCGGGTGGGTGGCGTGTCAGAATGGATAAAGGTTGCTCACATGGCAGCAGCAGTCGATATTCCCGTAAGCCCTCACATCTTTACCGAACACAGTTTGCAGCTTTGTGGGGCCGTATCTAACATAAGCTACGCGGAACACATGCCATGGTTTGTTGAGCTATTTAAAGAGAAAATAGAAATGATTGATGGTGATATTTTAATTCCAGACCGTCCAGGGATGGGTTTTTCTTTCGATGCTGAGGCAGTCAAACGCTTCTCTATTTGAGTTTTAAGGGTAGGGTTTACTTTTATTTCCTTTTTTTCTGTTCAAAAATGGTTGCATCATTATGTTTGGTTCATCTGTTTTATAAGCTTTCTCAAACGCGTCGATACCGGCGTTAATACTATCTTCTAATGAAAGTTGTTCCCATTTCCCAACTAAAGCTTTCTGGCTTCGTACGGCAATTGCCCCAGAACAGGCAATTGCATCTGAAATTGCATTAATTTCTTTGTCCAAATTATTCTCGGTACAGATATTTTCAAGAAAACCCCATTCATAAGCTTTTGTTGCGCTTATATTCTCTGCTGTTAACACAAGATAGTTGGACCTTCCCCATCCAATTAAACGAGGAAGGAGAGCTGCCTCAATGACTGACGGCAAACCAACTCTAACTTCAGGCATCCCAAATATAGCTGTGTCTACGGATACTCTTAAATCGCATGCAGCAGCCAATTCCATGCCCGCACCCAACGTGTAACCATTAATTCGAGCGATTACAGGAACTGGATGAGAACGTATAGCTAGAAAAAGTTTATGTAATGAAGTTATAAATTCTTTTGCACCTTTCGAGTCCAGTTCGCTCATTTCAAATATATCGGCGCCGCCAAAAAATGCTTTGGGTCCTGAGCCAGTTAATACGATTGCTCTTAGGTCTTCATCCTTCATTAAGGATTTGAATGCTTGGTGCAGTTCTTTGACGCCTGTGGAATTCAAGCTATTTAATTTTTCTTCACGGCTGTAGGTTATAGTAGTGATATGGCCAGAACCAGACTGTCTGTGAGTTAAGTCAATATTCATTTATAGTCCTTCTCATTACTGGGGCGTCCACCATTTTTTATAATGAGTTGCCGAATAGATTCGGCACTCGCTTCTATATCTTTGATATCTGTTCCTCGCAATACAAGTTCAGTGCCATAGACACCTGAACGGAAATAGGGATAGCTACCTATATCGATATTGGGTTTTTGAGTTTGAATTTCTTCCAGTCCTTTGGCTATCAAACCTTCACCCAGGTTACAAATTACGGTTACTGAATGTACTTTTGTACCGGTTTTAAGTGTTGGCAGTAATTCTTTTACCATCGCTTGGAACACACTAGGGACCCCCGCCATTACATGAACATTTTCGACCGTAAATCCAGGTGCTGCCGATATTGGATTGAGAATTAAAGTTGCACCTTTGGGGGTACGTGCCATTCGCATCCGTGCTTCATTTAATTCCACGTTTCGTTTTCTCGCATGGTCAGACATGCGCTGAACTGCATCGGGGTGATGGTAAACTTCTAAGTTAAAGGATTGCGCTATGGAGTCGCAGGTGATGTCATCGTGGGTTGGGCCAATCCCTCCTGATGTAAAAACATAATCATATTGTTTTCTAATAATTCTGACTGTTTCGGCTATTATGAAATGGTCGTCTTTTATGATTCGAACCTCTTCGAGTCGTATTCCGATATTAGATAATTCGGAAGCAAGGAAGGATAAATTTGCATCTTTTGTTCTACCCGATAGTATTTCGTTGCCTATTATAACAAAAGCAGCAGTAACGATATTAATCGTATTGTCGTCAGAAGCCATATTTGTTCTCTTCCAAGAATGAATAATTTTTTGTACTTATTGGATAGCACCATGGAACTGCCTCGTCCACTTCATCCTGGGATATTAGTAAAGCGTTACAAACGTTTTTTGGCAGATGTCATTCTGGAAGATGGAACCAAGATCACTGCACATTGTCCCAACCCTGGACGAATGACGGGACTGATGACACCTGGATCAAAAATTTGGCTCTCCCGCTCGGATAACCCGAAGCGTAAACTTCCATTCACTTTTGAATTATTTGAAGATGAAAATGGATTAGTTGGGATTAATACTGGATATCCAAACACGATTGTTTCGGAGGCTATTACAGAGGGTAGAATACCAGAACTCGTTGGCTATGAAACCATAAGAAGAGAGGTGAATTATGGAGATCGATCTCGGATCGATGTGTTGTTGGAGGACTCAGCGCGCGGTCGATGTTGGGTGGAAATTAAAAATGTTCATTTGAAAAGGGATGCCGGCGTTATTCCTGGTATAGCCGAGTTTCCAGACTCAGTGACAACGCGCGGCGCACGCCATTTAAATGAATTAGCAAATCAGGTTAAAAACGGGGACAGAGCAGTGATGGTATATCTTGTCCAACGCATGGATTGTGACCGTTTTTGTATAGCTGGAGATATAGACTCAGACTATCAAAAGGCTTTTATTCATGCT
>CALIMD010000146.1 GCA_938028645.1 uncultured Alphaproteobacteria bacterium | reverse complement strand
TGACAAGGCCTATATCAAACGGCGCGACAGCCTCCGGCCACACGATACCTTTTTCGTCGTGGCTAGCTTCTATTATTGCACCGACCAAGCGCGATACACCAACACCATAAGACCCCATATGAACATGATTCTCAACTCCATCGTATCCGGCAACACTTGCGTTCAGAGCATCTGAATATTTTGTGCCAAAATAAAAAATATGCCCAACCTCTATACCGCGGGTAGCGATTAGATCTTCTTCCGTCAACGGGCAGTTTTCAGGGTCATGTTTTTCATCCGTGGCCGCATAACAGGACAGATAAGAGTCCACCAGTGGCTGTAAATCACTATTTATATCGACATTTTGATCTAGCGCATTAATATCGAACCAATTTTTCTGATAATAAACTTCACTTTCTCCAGTCTCCGCTAAGATAATAAATTCATGACTCATATCGCCACCAATTGGCCCACTATCGGCCGCCATCGGAATCGCTTTCAACCCCATTCGAGCATAGGTTTTCATGTAGGCGATGAACATTTTATTATATGATTTAATTGCATTTTCGTAATTCAAATCAAATGAGTAAGCATCTTTCATAAAAAACTCTCGACCTCTCATTACACCAAAACGAGGGCGCACTTCATCCCGAAATTTCCATTGTATATGATAAAGCGACAAAGGAAGTGACCGATAACTTTTAACGTGCGTTCGAAAAATTTCAGTGACTTGCTCCTCATTAGTAGGGCCGTACAACATATCTCGACCGTGTCTATCTGCTAACCGAAGTAACTCCTTCCCATAATCGTCATAACGACCACTCTCCTTCCACAAATCCGCCGATTGAATTGTTGGCATAAGAATCTCCTGGGCCCCCACCGCATTCTGTTCCTCTCTAACAATTTGCTCTATTTTCTTTAATACTCTGAGCCCAAGTGGAAGCCAGGAGTATATCCCTGCACTAGCCTGCTGTATCATACCAGCTCTTAGCATAAAACGATGCGAGGTTATTTGAGCATCTTTTGGATTGTCTTTTAGAGTAGGAATAAAATAATTAGAAAGCCTCATAAAAGTCCTCGTTAAAATTCAAACTCGATATTGAATACAATAACACACCAAACTCATTGAGTGTTAAAAAAGCCAATACAATGAGAACAACATAGCGCTGTTAATTGGTTATTTGTAATAGACGTTTCCGGAATATTTTTTAAACGCATCTCAAATCAGAAAACAGAACTTTGTAACGCGAAGATAATTGGTTGTTTTCATAAGGGAGGCAGAGTTCCTCGAAGATTATAACTTAGTAAACCCGCCCAAAATCTCTCTAACTGCCTATACGAATCGCTAGCCGCTTTAATATCCCCGGGGTTGAAACTACTTTCCTCAAGAGCTTTAGAGTGCCGGTCAAACATCTTGGACATTTGCTCACACAAATCCAAACCTTTACCAGATGGTCGTATTCGTATCGATCTTTTGTCGTGAGCAGAGCGTTCTTGTATTAAGTAGTTGTTATCAACCATCTTTCGAACATTATATGACACGTTAGATCCTAGGTAGTAACCTCTATTAGTCAATTCACCAACTGTAAGCTCGCTATCGCCAATATTAAATAAAATCAAGGCCTGTATGTTATTGATATCAACAATACCCCTTCCATCTAAATCAGCCTTCACAACCTCTAAAAACTGCCTATGAAGCCGTTCGATAAGCCGGATAGCCTCAAGGTAATCATTTCTAGCATCCAAGGTCATATTTGAACTACTTTTATTCTCGAAAGTGTCTGTCATGGTCAACACGATACACTATTGGTGACAATTTTTAAATTCACTTTAATGAAGATTTTAACTTGAGTTATTAATCATCTTATAGATTGCCGAAAAGTCTTTAGAGGATCCACCCTCTGCCAGAAAACGCTCGTACATCTGCAAAGCGCTATCAGCCAACTCGGTCTTCTGCCCAGATGAACGTGCAGCATCTCGGGCGAGCTTCATATCTTTAGCCATCATAGCTCCTGTAAATCCCGGCTGATAGTCGTTATTAGCTGGTGATGCTGGCACAGGACCTGGCACTGGCAGATAACTTGTCATCGCCCAACACTGGCTAGAAGAAGAGGATGTTATGTCAAATAGGTTCTGAGCACTTAAGCCCAATTTTTCTGCCATAGCAAAGCTCTCGCTGACGGCAATCATGGATATACCAAGTATCATGTTGTTACAGATCTTTGCCGCCTGTCCATTCCCCATTCCCCCAGCATGAACAATATTTTTTCCCATAATATTCAAATAGGGTTTAGCGAGATTGAAACTATTTTCTTCGCCTCCCACCATAAAGGTAAGTGTCCCAGCTTCCGCACCACCAGTCCCCCCAGAAACCGGTGCATCTACCATGTTATACCCTAAATTTTTCGCCTTCCTACCGACAGATCTCGCTGTATCGACATCGATAGTTGAGCAATCGATAAGAAGAGTATCTTTTGCCGCCGAATCAAGTATGCCACTACCATATACGGCATCAACATGCTTGCCCTCAGGAAGCATAGTGATGATGACATTTACATCTAAAACACAATCCTCAATTCGCTCCCCACCTCTACCTCCTGCTCCGACAAGGCTCGAAATACATTCTTCTATTAGATCAAACCCTGTCACCTCATGGCCAGCCACAACCAGGTTCTTGGCCATTGGTAAACCCATATTGCCAAGACCTATAAATCCTATTTTAGCCATCGACACGCCTCCTTATTACGTTTCCATACTAACAGTTTAGGTGCAGTTCAAAAAAACTTCAGCTCGCGCCACGCTACCGGCTTGAAATAGTTCATAACTTCTTGATCAGAAACTTCACTCAATAATTTTGGGGTCCATTTGGGTTGATTATCCTTGTCTACTAAAAGGGCGCGTACACCTTCCGGAAAATCCTTACCTTTCGCAAAATGCTGGGACATACGATATTCCATTGTCATCGTCTCACCGAAATCTTTTGCTTTCGCTCCCCTTCTGATCTGCTCAAGGGTGACTTTGAGACTTGTGGGGGATTTATTCTCTAACAACTCAAGAGATTGTCGGCCAAATTCATTATCTTGTTTGTTTAGGTTTGCAATTATCTGTTCAACACTATCTTCCGCAAAACAAGAGTCAATTTGGGACCTTAAATCTATTACTGGAGTTTCTCCCACCGGAATTGAATAGTTTTTCAGCAAGTCATCGATAGTTTCAAACGATACGTTCTGTGGTTCCAATCTCACAATAGTTTCTTCCACCTCATCTAACGAACTAGATGCTACGAGATGTGTCGCAATGCCCAGACTGAGGCAATCACTTGCATGAACCGGCTGCCCGGTCAGAGCAAGATAAGTTCCCATTTCCCCGGGCAACCTTGATAAGAACCAAGCTCCACCAACATCAGGGAAAAGCCCTATGGTTGTTTCTGGCATCCCAACTAGTGTACGTTCCGTGGCTATTCTAAAAGATCCGTGAACTGAAAGACCCACTCCACCTCCCATACAAACACGATCGATAAGGGCTATGTATGGTTTTCTGCTATTATGAATTTGATGATTAAGTATATATTCTTCGT
>CALIMD010000145.1 GCA_938028645.1 uncultured Alphaproteobacteria bacterium | reverse complement strand
TTGATGGATGGAGGGGCTTTTAGAGCTTCAATCTAATATTAGTTGCCGCAACATTAACTTAATCTAACCAAAAAATTAGAAGTATTGCAGTATAAGAAAGTTTATCTAGCTATTGATTTTATAAGTTTAGCGGGTTCTTTTTGTATTGTTATGAAATATTATTGAAAATTGGTTTTATCCGATTCAAAATCATTGGAAGTATTATGGAAAAGGAAAAACAGGAGGTAAATTTATCTTCGAGCAGATTTTTCAATAGAGAACTCTCTTGGTTAGCGTTCAACGAACGCGTATTGGAAGAGGCAAGCAATACTAAATACCCACTTTTAGAAAGATTGAGGTTCATTTCCATTTCTAGCTCTAATATGGATGAATTTTACATGGTTAGAGTTGCGGGGCTGAAAGGAATGGTGGCCGAGAATATCTCGAGTACTAGCCCCGATGGTCTTTCTCCCTCCCAACAACTCGATGCGATTATACCTGCTGTTAATAGTCTGGCATCTATTCAACAAGAATGTTTTAAAGAAATTAGAGAAGAGCTGAGGCAAAAACAGTTTTTCATAGTTAATTCGGATGAGTTAAAAATAGATGAGAAAACCTGGCTCAATAAATATTTCAGAGATCAGGTTTTTCCCATTCTCACACCGCTAGCTATTGACCCTGCTCACCCGTTTCCTTTTTTTGCTACAGGCAGTTCGTGTCTGGTTTTGAGAATTCAGCCAGCGGACGGAATTGGTGAAGATAAGGAAGCCCTTATCCCACTTCCATCTCAACTAGATCGGTTTTTGAGATTGCCAGGAAAAGAATCACGATACATTGCGTTGGAAGAGGTTATTCTTCAATTCGTACAGCAAATGTTTCCTGAGTTTTTAGTCGTTGGTCATGGACTTTTCCGTCTACTTAGAGATAGCGAATTGGAAGTTGATGATGAAGCGGAGGATTTAATGTCATCGTTTGAGACGGCTCTTAGAAGGCGTCGACGCGGTGAAGTAATTCAAGTTGTATTCGATGAAAAGATACCATCAAGTCTGAAGAGTTTTGTTGTAAATAAATTAAACATTCATAAAAACGATATATTTTCGGTATCTATGGTTGGTCTGCATGATTTATCGCAAATTATAAATAATGAAAGACCGGATCTTTTGTGGCCTCCGTTCAACGCCCGTTTTCCAGAGAGAATTCGGGACTTTGGAGGCGATTGTTTGGCTGCAATTCGCGCGAAAGACATTATAGTGCATCACCCATATGAAAGTTTTGACGTAGTGGTACAGTTTTTAAGACAGGCTGCTCTAGATCCCTCTGTTGTGGCGATTAAGCAAACTTTATACCGAACGAGTAAAAATTCACCAATTGTTTCGGCGTTGATAGAAGCGGCTGAGTCAGGCAAGTCGGTGACTGCTATGGTAGAATTGAAGGCTCGTTTTGATGAGGCGGCGAATATTAATTTCGCTCGTGATTTGGAGAGAGCAGGGGTTCAAGTTGTTTATGGTTTTTTGGATTTGAAGACGCATGCGAAAGTATCGCTGATCGTTAGAAGGGAAGGAGAAACACTTAGAAATTATGCGCATTTTGGAACAGGAAATTACCATCCTATAACGGCTAAGGTTTACACGGATTTATCATTTTTCACCTGCGACAAAGCCATTTGTCGCGACGCGGCCCGTATGTTTAATTATATGACAGGGTATGCAAAACCATTAGAATTAGAAAAAATCTTCATGTCTCCTTTATCATCTAGGGAAAGAATTTCCTCGTTGATAAAATCAGAAATAGCCTTTGCAAAAGATGGTAAACAAGCAGCTATATGGGCAAAAATGAACTCGCTTGTTGATCCAGAAATAATAGACCTATTTTATGAAGCATCTGCGGCAGGAGTAAAAATCAATTTAATTGTCAGAGGTATCTGTTGTCTTCGTCCTGGTATTTCAGGTTTATCTCAGAATATCGAAGTGAAAAGCATGGTGGGCCGGTTTTTAGAGCACTCTAGAATTATTTGTTTTGCTAATGGTGAAAGTTTACCCTCTAAACACTCGTTGATATATATTTCATCGGCAGATTTAATGCCTCGTAATTTAGATAGGAGGTTGGAGCATTTCATCCCTATTGAAAATTCAACAGTACGAAGACAAGTCTTGCAGGAAATAATGATAAGTAATCTGAAAGATAATACGAACTCTTGGAAGCTTCGTGAAGATGGAACTTACTCGCGTTTGATTGGGGCGCAAGAAGTTTTCTCCGCGCATAAATATTTTATGACAAACCCTAGTTTGTCTGGAATGGGAAGTGCTACCATGAATAGAGATGTCCATGGGCAGGAGAGATCCGAATGATTTCCAACCAGTGAAGAAAAATATTGAAAAACAACTATGCCGCAAAACAAGCTCTCAAAAGGTTGGCGTTTTAGATATCGGTTCCAATTCAATACGATTAGTTGTTTATAAAGGTGTTGATAGGGTCCCTATACCGGTTTTCAACGAAAAAGTATTATGCAAGCTTGGTGAAGACCTAGAAAAAACGGGTCGTCTCTCAGACGTTGGTTGTAGAATAGCTGTCGATAATATTGCTCGGTTCATAAAATTAGTAAAAAGAATGAAGCTATTGGAATTTCACGCTTTTGCAACGGCTGCACTACGAGAGGCTGTAAATGGAAGTGATTTTGTAGAGGAGCTGGAAAGAAGAT
>CALIMD010000144.1 GCA_938028645.1 uncultured Alphaproteobacteria bacterium | reverse complement strand
TCAGGAAATAGAATAATGAGCACGGTTACAACTAAGTCTGAAATGAAAAAAATCATGGCGCCCCGAAGAACCGTCTGGATGGGTATTTTTGCTATTCCGCTCACAGCGTAAAGATTGAATCCAACTGGTGGTGTGATAACACTAAGTTCTACGCCCATTGTTACGACTATTCCTAAATGAATTGGGTCTATACCAAGGGCATTAGACACGGGAAAGACTACTGGTACAGTGAGGAGTATCAGCGCAATGCCGTCTAAAAACATACCTAGAACAATCAGAAGTGCCAAATAGCTGAAAAGGAAGGGCAACGGCTTTAGGTTCATATCGATGACCATTTCAGCGAGATCCTGCGGCCAAGCCATATTTGCGGCTACAAACTGAAATACACCTACGCTACCTACCAGAAAAAATACTACAGCAGTAAGGTTCATAGATCTTGCCGCGACGGGTAGTAGCTCTTTGAGGAATTCACGTCGTTTTGATATAAAGCCATAAGTCAACGCGTATCCACAGGCCGCCGCAGCTGCCTCTGTAGGGGTAAAGAGGCCTCCATAGAGACCACCAAGAACAAGAACTGGCATACCCAGGCCAGGGATAGCGGCAATCGTACTTGAGATTACGATGCTGACATCAAATTTCCCCCTAACTAAAGATGGAACGCGTGACGCTGCTATTATTATGATAATATACATGCCAAGAGCCAGAAGTAGACCGGGGATTACTCCTGCCATAAACAGTCGAACGATTGATGTTTCAGTTGCAACACCATAGATGATTAGCGAGAGACTGGGCGGTATAAGCAATCCAATGCCGCCCCCCGATGCAACGATCCCAGCAGATAACCAATCGGGATATTTTCTTTTCCGCATTTCTGGTATTGCAATTAGACTCATCGCCGAAGCAACAGCAACACTCGACCCCGAGATAGCACTAAACATCACACATGTTGATACTGTGGCCAAACCAAAACCACCTCTTATCCAACTAACAAGCGACTCTGCAAACTGAAACAATTGACGGACCATTCCGGTTCGCTCCATTAAGAAACCAGCGAATATGAATAATGGTACGGCCATCAGACTGTAGCTTTGGAGAAAATTAAAAAAGCTGAGGCCAACTGTCTCAACATTTAACCATGGGTCTAACATAATAAAGACCATGCTGGCCGCGCAGAGCGCTATGCCTATGGTCACGCCAGACCCTAAGAGGCCTAATACACTAAAAAGAAATCCTGTCATTTTTCACTCTAAACTAGTTAGTTTTTGGTATTGCGTCCTGTAGTAACGTACTCAAAGTATCGGACCCGAGTCTTCTTCCTCTTCCTGCATAACGGTTATGCCAGGTAAGCCTATCAATAAGCGTACCTCATTCCATAATTGGAACATGAAGCTGATGCCAAGAAATCCAATGCTGATGAGAAAGGTTAGAAAAAAGGGCCACATAGAAAAATATAGACTTTCTGTTTTTCTTCCTTCTTTAATCAAATAAAAAAGGTGATCTATACTGGTCCAAACCATGTATGTACAAATCCAAACAGCCAGTAGTTGGCCAAATATCTCAGCAAAACTGGCAATTAAGCGGCCTGGCCGCCCACATTTATCTCGGAGCAACAGAAGTAAGGCACTAACACGAAGATGGGCTTTTCGGGCTTGTGTAATTCCAAAGAAAAGAAAAATACCTGAGAGAATACCAAAAGTAACCAGATCTTGTTGCCATTCAAATGAAACGCCAAAAACATAACGGCGTACTACCTCAAGAAGAGCTAACAAAGTTAGGCCTACCAGCAATATAGCAGACAAGTATTGTAAAAAGTTGTCCTGAAACGATCGCCAGGAATTATATAAACTATTCATGTGAAAACCTAAAAGTAAAAGCTGGGCCCGAAAGGAGCCCAGCTTGATTTTCTAATTTAGGACTATTTTTTCTTTTTCGATAATAGCTCTTTATATTTGGAACAGTCCAACTTGTATACGGGATCCGTGCCGGGGCCGAATTTAACAGATGCAGCCTTTCCGTCCTTGAGATAACGGTCAACCCAGGCATCCGCTTCATCTGGTAATTTTTCTTTAAGAAAGTCTGCTACATTTGTGCCAATTGCTTTTTGCAGTGGAGCAGCTTCGGCAGCTGTAGCTTGATAAATACCAGGTTTAGAGGGGTCTGTTGTTTTATATTTATTGATAGCAAACTGATCATTGCACCAATTAAGTTTATTTTGATATGCGATAGTGTCATTGACCAAACTACGAATTTTATCTTGTGTGGTCTTATTATATTTGCTCATCCATTTAGAGCTTGCTCCTACCCAATATGTATCAAAAGCAACAGTCGAGATCCCTGCAATCGTATAGTATGGAGTCTGCTCGGTAATTGCTCTCCAACCACCAATGGAGGTAATCACACCGTCAATAACACCAGATTCAAGTGCACTTGGTACATCACCAAAAGACATTACTACTGGAGATGCCCCCCATGATGAAACAGTAGGATTTACGCCTGCTGCAAAGGTTCGGATTTTGCGGTCTTTCATGGTGTCTAGAGTTAACAAACGTTTTTTTCCCGCCATGCCAAGTGCAAAGCTTATATCAGAAAATCCAAACATTTCGATATTATGTTTATCTTTTAATCTTTTTTGCAACATCTTTCCGGTTGGTTGATTTATGAGGTCATGTACTGCTCCGGCTGTTGTTAGAACCCCTGGTTGTCCGGGGATACTCAGCCAAATATCGGTCGCGGCGGTTTTACCGGCCACTAGCCAACCCATCTCCAAATTTCCTTGGCTCATAGCCGTCATGGCGTCAGGGTCCTTATAAAGCGCGCCAGCATAGTATATACGAACCTTACTACCACTAGGGAATTCTGACTCTACCTTTTTCTTGAACCACTCCATAGCAACCGAGGTGGGCATAGGTGGTGGAGGAATATCGGCGGAGATCCTGATCATTACTTTTTGTAGACTTTCTGCCTTAGCTAAATTTTGCTCGGTGCCCCACGTCAGCCCAAATATGCTGACGAAAGTGACCGTTGCAATCTTGGTCAATAAAGACTTCATTCGCTGTTTTCCTTCCCTGTTGACTTTTGTTTTGTCTGTACAATTCAGTTTCTACAGTTAATCAAGAGATAGCCCAGTATCACAAGAGTGGATGGTGCGTCATTTTATATGTGTTAATGTTTTGCATTGAATTTTGGGGAAAAAGAATTTTCAGTTGGAGGTTTCGTGAGCGTAACTATTTCGGATCTTACTAAGAAAATCATTTTTAAAGGCTCATCGTCCTTGAGTGCGACAGATTCTGTAAAGAGAATCTTATCGGGGATAATGAAACCAAGTGAAATAATTTCTGAATGTATAGCTAATATTGACGAATACGAGATGAAAGTAGGCGCATGGTCTTTTATTGATAAAGATCGAGCTATTCATGAAGCTTCCGAATTGGATAAAATAAAACCTGAAGGTCTTCTCTTTGGAATACCTTTCGGGGTCAAAGATAATATCGATACCCATGATATGCCTACAGCGCATGGAACCAGTATTTACGAGGGTAGCCAGCCTTCGCGCGATGCCGCTTGCGTTGCAGGTTTGCGTTTTTCCAATGCGTTCCCATTAGGAAAAACGGTTTGTACAGAGTTTGCTCACAGAGCCCCCGGTAAAACGGCTAATCCCTGGAATCCTGATTATACTCCTGGAGGGTCTTCAAGTGGCTCAGCGGCAGCGGTTGCAACTGGCATGGTTCCAATATCGATAGGCACTCAAACAACTGGATCCGTCATACGACCGGCCGCATATTGTGGGGTTATTGGCTATAAACCAACTTATGGAGATTTCAACGTCTCTGGAGTGCTTGCTAATACACCAAGTTTTGATACGCTTGGGTTTTTCTCAAAAGAAATAGAAGATATGGTGCTCATTAGAAGGGCCCTTTTAGATCATTCTATTCCTTCATTGGCCAACGATACTCTAAAAAACATTAAAGTAGGCATAGCGGTTGAACCATATTGGGACAATGCATGTGATCTAAATATGAGTATGATTGAACAAGTAGAAAGCTTGTTAATCAGAGCAGGCGCCCAAGTTCTAAAATTTGATGGAACAGAGGCATTTAAAAATCTTGAACAGATAGGGACAAATATCTCAGGTTACGAATTTGCCCGTACGCTTTCTCATGAACGTAGATGTTTTTATGATCGATTAAGTCCCATTTTACGAGATGGACGGATGGCTGACGGATTTAAGATAAATTATTCCGAATATGCCTTATCTATGCAGGAAATGGAAAGGTTACGG
>CALIMD010000143.1 GCA_938028645.1 uncultured Alphaproteobacteria bacterium | reverse complement strand
ATCGGGATGTCCATCAAAACCCATTGTCCAACGAAATAGAACCAATACCTCCAGCGGCTCGAGTTTATTAATACATTGTGCATGAAAAGTTTTTAAAGAGAGAAATAAAAAATGGCTGAATTTACGCTTCCAGCTAATTCTAAAGTCAAAATAGGAAATACCCATAAGGGGCCTGGCGATGCGGGAGATATCCGCGCGTTCAAAGTATATAGATATGATCCCGATAGTATCGAAAACCCTCGTCTGGATACCTACGAGATAGATCTCGACGATTGCGGTCCAATGGTGCTGGACGCGCTTATAAAGATTAAAGATCAAGTGGATACTTCATTAACATTTAGACGTTCTTGTCGAGAGGGTATTTGTGGCTCTTGTGCTATGAATATTGATGGAACGAACACTTTGGCTTGTCTCAAACCAATTGACGAAGTTAAAGGTGATGTGAAGATTTATCCACTGCCGCATATGGAAGTGATCAAAGATTTGGTTCCAGATTTATCTACAGCGTACGCGCAATTAGAATCAGTCGAACCGTGGTTAAAAACAAAAACCCCCCCTCCTCCGGATACTGAACGCCTGCAATCGATAGATGAAAGGGCTAAATTGGATGGTATGTGGGAATGCGTTTTGTGCTTTAGTTGTTCTACTTCTTGCCCAAGTTATTGGTGGAATGGGGAGCGCTATCTAGGGCCAGCAGTTCTACTTCAGGCATATCGTTGGATCGCGGATTCAAGAGACGAATATACGGGCGAACGCCTTGATAATTTAGAGGACCCATTTCGCTTATATCGCTGCCACACCATAATGAATTGTACAAAAACGTGTCCAAAGGGCCTTAACCCAGCCAAGGCGATCGCAGAGATCAAAAAAATGATCGTAATGCGTCAATAATCCTAAATACGGATCCCTATGTTTTTTACTCATTCAAACGTTTGGTAGACAACCCGGTATTTTTTTGCAATTGATATTCATGGGTAGCATGAAACACGGCCCCCAAACCTCTTTGTGTCATAATTATATATTTTAACTAGCTGCTGGGAGTGATCAATCTTGTCTGCAATAAATGAGATGACAGGTGGAGAAGCTATAGCACGATTGCTTCGGGCACATCGTATCGGACCTATGTTTGGGATGGGTGGTTTTCAACTATTACCTTTTTACGATGCTGCTCGTCGTCTTGGTTTAACACACTCACTAATAAATGACGAAAGATGCGGTGTCTTTGCCGCAGACGCTTACGCCAAGATCACTGGTCGAGTAGGGGTAGTCGATGCCACGCTAGGACCAGGAGCTACCAATTTAGTTACAGGATTGGTGGAGGCGCTAAATGCAGGCACCCCTCTAGTAGCTATCGTTGGTAATAGCCATCGACTGCATTCCTGGAAAAATATGACACAGGAAAGTAGACAAATTGAGATTCTAAGACCAGCAGTAAAAGAATTAATTAAAGTTGAAATGATTGAAAGGCTTCCCGAACTAGTTATACGGGCATTCCAAGTCGCAACTACTGGTCGTCCTGGGCCAGTCGTATTAGATATTCCAGAAGACATTTGCCATGCTAACTACCCTTTTGATCCCGACGATTTAGATATCCCTCAACCTTATCAAGGGATACCGAATTTGAGGGTGAGACAAGACCGTAGTTCTGTCAATGAGGCAACTCAGCTTCTTAAAAACTCCAAACGGCCATTGATTTTGGCGGGGGGAGGAGTTCATCTCAGTGATGCGGCAAAAACACTTCAGTCCTTTGCTGAAACCTTCTCCATACCGGTAGCGCATACAATGACTGGAAAAGGCGCTATCTCTTGCAGCAGCCCATTAAATGCAGGTTTGTTTGGTCGCTACGATCGCATAGCAAATCAGTTTATTGAAAAAAGTGATTGCTTGTTTGTTGTGGGTTGCAAACTAGGAGAAATAGCAACAAAACGATTTACGCTTCCACCTAAAAATATACCGGTGATACATCTAGAAGTTGTCGCGGAAGAAATTGGTCGAACGCTACAACCCACTGTTGCGTTATGGGGTGATGCTAAAGAAGGGATCAAAGATCTTGCATCTGTAATGCAAAGTGACGCAGAACAGCAAAAAGAGGAACGAATCTCCTATATAGAAGAGGTGTCAAAGCACATGCACGACTGGCGCGCCTCCGTTAACGAACGTTTGACCTCAGAAGAAATTCCAATAAATATGGCCAGACTGATGCATGAACTTAACAATGAGTTACCTGAAGATGCTATACTCGTTGCAGATGGTGGTTTCGCGGCACATTGGGGTGGTTTACTTTATGATACCAAACGTGCGGGAAGAGGATTCCTGCCCGACAGAGGGTTTGCATCAATCGGCTATGGCTTGCCTGGCGCCATAGGAGGCGCATTGGCAAAGTCAGGGCCTGTTGTTGCCATTACGGGTGACGGTGGATTCAATATGACGTTGGGCGAACTAGAGACCGCCAAACGTATGGAACTAGAATTTGTTATAATAGTCGTCAATAACGCGGCATCGGGATATGTGAAAGCACTCCAACACCTAATGTATGGGGAAGGAGCGTATCAATCGAGCGACCTTGAAGAGACAAATTATGCAAAAGCCGCAGAGGCTTTAGGCTGTAAAGGAATCCGCGTAGAGGACCCAAATGAAATTAGCAAGGCGATTTCGATTGGTTTGAAACACAAAGGCTGTCCTACTATTATAGATCTAGTGGTTACAAGGGACCCAGCAAAAATGCTACCTGGCGTAGATAACCGAGCAGCAACTATAAAGAAAGGCGATAGAGTAGCGTGATATAAATCTGAATGAAGCCGACGATAGAAATACGGATTGAGAGTATTCTTTACTTTTACTTGCTTTCTGCTTTAGACATCCTGCTTCTGCATGCTTCTCCGAACGCCTCAAATATTTTTGTATTAACGGCATTTAGTGGGCGTGGCCATTCAGGGTGCCATTGGACTCCTAATGCGAAAATGTCTGGGTTACTTGAACTTATCGCTTCAATAACCCCATCGGGAGCGACTGCTTCAATTTTTAGACCACTGCCTAGTTGATCAATGCCCTG
>CALIMD010000142.1 GCA_938028645.1 uncultured Alphaproteobacteria bacterium | reverse complement strand
ATAAAAAACACTTCATAATAAACGAATCGAAGAGAAATAATTTGTGTTGATTGAACAGGCTTTATAAAATGATATTCAATACAAAAGTAAATATCAGATATTATGGATCGTTATATCCAGAGAGGAAATTTAAATGAGTATCAAATCAGGGGATACAATTCCAACCGTAACGCTTAAGCATAAAACAGCAGATGGCATAAACGATATTACGACCGATGAACTTTTTTCTGGAAAAAAAGTAGTCCTTTTTGCTGTACCTGGTGCCTTCACTCCAACTTGCTCGGCTAAACATCTCCCCGGTTTCGTTAATAAATATAATGAATTAAAAGCCAAAGATGTTGACGTTGTAGCGTGCCTCTCGGTGAATGATGCTTTTGTTATGGATGCTTGGGGCTTAGATCAGAATGTTGAAGATAAAGTCATGATGCTGGCGGACGGCAGTGGTTATTTCACAAAAGCAATCGGGCAAGAACTTGATAGAATGGAAGCCGGCATGGGTATGCGTTCGGCCCGATACGCTATGATTGTTGATGATGGAGTAGTTACAGAGATGTTGTCTGAAGAGCCTGGAGCATTTGAAGTCTCAAGTGCCGAATATGTTTTAACGAAACTCTAAACTTTAAGCATCTAAATGACGGCGGATATAAATTAACATCCGTCGTCTTCGTTTAGACAATCAATATCAAATGCTTGTACTATTTTTTTTGCTACCGCAAATGAAAACCCGGCTCTTCCCAAACTGGCTAAGTCACGCCTGATGAATAGGTCACGGTCTCCTCTAACACGAAAAGGCCCTATCTTCTTGCGTTGAGAAAATCGAATCGCCGCTGTTAGATCCGGGTTCTTCCATTCATCTACCAAGTCGGAAACGACTTCATCCAAAACAACGCCAACAATACCTTTCTTAGTTAATTTTGAGCGTATCATTTTGATTGAACTTCCCTTGTTAAACAAAGATTCCGCCCTAGCTTGGGCAAACAGCCGATCATTTAGCAAACCAGCGTTTGTAAATTGTTCAATTATATCGTCTATCCATTGTTTCAAAGTGCAGGGGTCAGGACCATCAGAATACTGAACTTTTGAGATACGTCTGGTTAAAACATCGCGCAATGATTGTGTGGAGGCGGCATATCGCTCAAGATAACGTAATCCAGCATTTCTTAACGCTTGGTGAGTTATTGGTTTTGGCTTCAATGCGCTACTACCCTTTTATCAACACTAACATATTATTGAGATGTCTATGTTTATATTTGATGTGTGCTCGCGATTTTAAAGTTATCAGACTATTATTTAAAGCTATAAGAGTTAACTGGGCATGACTCTCAAAATACTAATATCTTTTCAGGCTCAATAAAAATTGCTACACCACTCAGTTACAACAAATGAGAAACTGTCTAATGCCCCCTAATTCTGACCCACACCCTGAATACTCTACTGGCATACTAGCCAGCCAAACTATCAAAGATATGATCGCTTCAGGGAGGGTCATCAGTGAGGCGGATATACTAGAAAAGCAGATCCAGCCTGCAAGTATAGACCTTAGATTAAGTGGTGTTGCATATCGTGTACAAGCAAGCTTTTTACCGGGACAAAATGCTACGGTTCAAGAAAAACTAAAGACTATGGAGATGCATCAGATCGACCTATCTAATGGTGCAGTTCTGGAAAAAGGATGTGTTTATATTGTTCCGCTTAAAGAATCACTTCGGTTAAATAGTGGTGTTTCAGGAACCGCTAACCCAAAGAGCTCAACAGGCAGATTAGACGTGTTTACCCGTTTGCTGACCGACTATACATCCGAGTTTGAAACAGTTTGTAATGGCTATAACGGACCGCTTTATGCTGAAATTTCTCCTAGAACTTTTAGTATTTTAGTCCGAGAGAGCAGTACGTTAAATCAATTGAGATTTAGAAAGGGGCATCCCGTTGCGGCAGATTCCGCGATGCGTAAATTACAGGAAACTGAGGGACTGGTAGTTACGACCAAAGATAAAATAGATATAAATAATGGGGTAGCAATTAGTGTTGATTTAGCTGGGGACACAAAAACTGGACTAATTGGTTACAGGGCAAAACCTCATACCGCCATCGTCGATATTGATAAGCCAGGCTCATGTTCTGTACTAGACTACTGGGAACCAGTCTATAAGCAGAAAAATCGCCCCGCAGCCTTAATACTGAATCCTGACGAGTTTTATATATTAATGTCAAAAGAGTTTGTTACGGTACCTATAAATTATGCTGCTGAAATGCGTGCCTACGATACCAAGGTTGGAGAATTTAGAGTCCATTATGCCGGGTTTTTCGATCCTGGTTTTGGGCATAAATCAGCTGGAGGCGCCGGCACTCGCGCGGTTTTAGAGGTTAGATCTCATGACGTTCCATTTCTTATAGAAGATGGTCAGACTGTCTGTCGACTTATATATGAGCGGATGACACAAGTGCCAGAGAGATTATATGGAACACAAGACTTTGGGTCTAACTATCAAGGCCAAGGATTGAAATTATCAAAACATTTCAGAGAATTATCTGCTAATTAACGTTATAATAACCTAAACAATTTCCCTTGAGATAATAGATGCTTTATACTGTTATCCTTATTTTCTGGGGGCAAACTTTAAGCTTCTTGACATACAACACCTGTAGGGGTTTGATTTTGATATTTATAGAGTTTTCTTCAGTTCCTGACGATTTGATCTAATATTAAGGAGAACGATCGTGGTTACAGCCGTGATGCCTACTTACGGAAGAATAGACATAGCTTTCGATTATGGGGAAGGCTCTTATCTATACACTGCGGCCGGTGATAGATATTTGGATTTTGCTACGGGCATCGCCACAAACTCTCTGGGGCACGCGCATCCACATTTAGTAAAAAAACTCCAAGAACAAGCTGGGAAACTATGGCACGTATCAAATCTTTATAATATCCCCGAACAACAAAGGTTTGCTGATCGATTAGTTGATAATTCATTTGCAGATACCGTATTTTTTTGTAATTCCGGCGCCGAAGCCATAGAAGGCGCATTAAAAGTTGCCAGGAAATACCAATTCGCAAACGGAAAACCAGAGCGCGATCAAATAGTTTGTGCAACTGGGTCTTTTCATGGACGCACTTTAACAACACTATCTGCAGGTGATAATGATAAATATAGAGAGGGTTTTGGACCTCGACCCGGTGGATTTAAGCATGTCGCTTTTGGAAACCTGAATGAAATGCGAGCGGCGATGGACGAAACCACTGCAGCTATCCTGGTTGAACCAATTCAGGGCGAAGGTGGAATCAATCCTGCGACAGCAGAATATCTGCAGGAGTTGAGAAAGATAGCCGATGAGTTCGACGTCTTATTAATTTTCGATGAAGTTCAGTGTGGTATGAGCCGCTCAGGTAGCCTTTTTGCTTATTCATTGGCGAACACAGAACCAGATATAATGGGCTTAGCCAAGGGAATTGGAGGTGGTTTTCCAGTGGGAGCCGTATTGGCTACAGAAAAAGCTGCAGCAGGCATGACTCCAGGCACCCATGGTTCAACATATGGTGGGAACCCTCTAGCTATGGCGGCGGCTAATGCTGTTTTGGACGTCATGTTAGAACCGGATTTTTTAAGTTCTGTTAGAAAAAAGGGTGATTACTTAAACAAAGAATTAGATAGGTTGGCTAATTCATATCCCAACATTATTGACTCTGTTCGTGGGACAGGACTAATGCTAGGCCTTAAATGTTGTGTTTCTAATTTAGATCTGATGACAGAATTTAGAAATCAAAAATTACTGACTGTGGTCGCTGGAGACAATGTATTACGAGTATTGCCACCACTGAATGTGGAATTCAATGAATTAGATGAAGCAATTGAAATAATGAGCAAAGTGTGTGAAACAATGCCATCATAAAAATGGCATAATTACCCATAAATTCCCCAAATTTGACGTACTACCTACTATAAGGACCGTAATATGACGGCAGCGGATAGACATTTTCTTGATTTAGACACTATTAACGCCAATGAGCTAAGATCCATAATAGATCACGCAAAAGAATTGAAAAATGGCAAGATACTCCAAGACCGGCCCCTTGCAGGCAAAGCCTTAGCAATGATATTTGAAAAACCTTCAACCCGAACCCGCGTTTCGTTTGAAGTTGGCATGAAACAACTTGGTGGGGATGTGGTTGTTTTGAATAACTCAGATTTACAGACAGGACGAGGAGAAAGTATTGCTGATACAGCCCGGGTTCTCTCTCGATATGTTGATTGTATAATGATGAGAACATTTGAGCGTGAAAAAATCGCTGAGATGGCAGAATTTTCGACAGTGCCGGTCATCAATGGCCTAACCAACAGTTCACATCCCTGCCAACTCTTAGCCGATGTAATGGCTTTTGAAGAGCACTTAGGTCCAATCGAAGGTAAAACTGT
>CALIMD010000141.1 GCA_938028645.1 uncultured Alphaproteobacteria bacterium | reverse complement strand
ATTGCACTTTATGCCCAAGGCTCTATAGGTTTCGCAAACAAAATCAAAAACAGTATACAGATTGGCATAATGCCCCGGTAGAATCGTTTGGGGATATCAATGCAGAACTCTTAATAGTTGGTCTCGCACCTGGCTTACGAGGCGCTAATAGAACTGGCCGTCCATTTACTGGCGATTGGGCTGGAGACTTGCTCTATCAGACATTAGATAAATTTGGTTTCAGCCATGGAAGATACGCCGGAGAATCTAGTGATGGCCTAAAACTAAACAATTGCCGTATTACAAATGCTGTCCGCTGCCTCCCACCAGAAAACAAGCCTATCGGGGCGGAGATTGCTGCTTGCAATATTTTCTTAAAGCAAGAAATCTCGAGCATGCCAAATATAAAAGCAATAATGGTCCTTGGGCTCATTGCACACAATGCAACCTTAACTGCATTGGGCTTGACAAAAAGAAAATATAAATTTTTCCACGGTGCTAATTTCGAAATAAGACCGGGTCTTAGTCTTTTCAGTTCTTATCATTGTTCGAGATATAATACCAACACCAAGCGATTAACCAACGAGATGTTTTTTGACGTTTTTCACAAAATCAGTAAGAGCTTGGTTACAAAAAACTGATTTACCCCTTGTCGCGCAATAGTCTTGATTTTTCCCTATTCCAATCACGTGTTTTCTGGTCCTGTCTTTTGTCGGCTTTCCTCTTACCTCTAGCAACGCCCAACTCTAATTTAGCTATTCCTCTGTCATTAAAGTATAATTTAACGGGTACGAGAGTGCAGCCTTCTCTTCTAACCAGACCCAAAAGCCGGTCCCTCTCCCGAGTTTTAACTAACAAAACTCGCATTCTCCGTGGCTCATGATTGAAGCGATTGGCTGCGGTGTACTCGGGGATATGCGAATTAAAGAGCGTAAGATTCCCGTCTGATTCGCCGGCATAGGATTCATTTATGCTCGCTCGGCCTTGTCGCAGGCTCTTAACTTCTGTTCCTAATAAGATAAGGCCAACCTCTAAAGTCTCGTCGATAAAATAATCATGTCGTGCCCTCCTGTTTTGGGCCACCGGACGATCATATCCTCCCGCCACCAATTGGCTCCTCTTTATTCTATATCAGTCGAGAGATATCGATTAATTTATTAAACCTGCATGCCTCATCGCAGCCTGAACCTTGCTTTTACTCTCTTCCGCTATCTCACAAATTGGGAGGCGAGCGTCTGCACTACACATTCCAAGTAAATGGGCCGCATACTTAACAGGGCCCGGGCTTGTTTCACAGAATAATGCATTGTGGAGGGGCAATAAGCGATCATTGATTTCTCGGACCGTATCAAGATCTCCGGATTGCCATGCTTTGTGTAAATTTGCTAAAGGTCCTGGTGCGACATTACACGTTACTGAAATGCATCCATGACCACCTTGAGAAAGATAGGGTACGATGGTTGCATCTTCACCCGAAAGCTGGCAAAAATCCGCTCCTATTTCCAAACGGGTAGCTAAAGGCCGCACTAAATCCTGAGTAGCATCCTTCACTCCTACAATATTTTTATGTTTTGCTAATCGCCCCATTGTCTCCAAAGACATATCGACAACGCTTCTAGGCGGAATATTATAAATTATTATCGGTAAGTCCACGGAATCAGCTATCGTAGAGAAATGTCGATACATTCCCTCTTGGGTTGGCTTATTGTAATAGGGAGTCACATGAAGAGCGGCCGAAGCTCCCGCTTCTTTTGCATGGGCAGTAAATTCAACTGCTTCTGCAGTAGAGTTTGAACCGGCTCCCGCTATGACGGGCACGCGACCCTTTGCTTCGTCTACACATAGCTCAACCACCTGTTTATGTTCTTCGTGGCTTAACGTTGGAGACTCACCGGTAGTACCGACCGGTATTAATCCGTCCGTTCCTTCGTCAATCTGCCAACTCACTAGTTTTCTAAAAGCATGTTCATCTACTTTTCCATCTAGAAACGGCGTAATTAGGGCCACTAAGGAACCTTTAAACATGGGATTTCCGACATTATAAGCCATGATGCACCTTTGTTTTATCTTTGTTGTGAAGTGAACAATACGATGAAGCATTGAAACCCGCAAGGATTTGCATTCTCTGTATTCAAATTTAATTAGCATTATTGGTATTGCGAGAATAACTTTGCTATGCTTGGCTCAAGTTTCTCCACTACGACGAAGAAAAAATTTGCCTTTCAAAATTCTTTTATACACGTTTGCATCTATAATTATTATATCTGCGGCTTTTTCTAGCATTGCACTTGGAGAATTCAAGTCCGCAATTCAGGTTTCCAAGACACCAAAACCAAAACCAAAACCAAGTGCCGTCGTTAGCACCAAAAGTAGTCCAAATGCCTATCACGAATACGAGTTGGCTATCACTCTAGCAGAGATCGGAGAGTGGAAGCAGCTTTCAAAATTTAACCTAAGGCCAACACATAAAGGATTAGAAGACGTATTATTTTGGTTGCGCCTTACGAACCATGGACCCGCGTATCAATTCTCGGAAATAAAAAATTTCTTAGCCCGCCGACCAATTTGGCCGGAACGAAACAAAGTTATACGAATGGCTGAATCTCTCGTTGACGAGACTGTCCCGCCTATCGAGCGGGATAAATGGTTCTCGAAATATCGCCCCCATACGCCCAATGGAAAACTCGAGTGGATAAATACGTTGGAAATTTTGAACGAAACAGAACGAAGAGATTCGTTAATTCTCAAGACATGGTTAAATACGCGGCTTACACGGCGAAGCCAATCGAGGCTGCGACGAGTTTATCCCAATATAATCGACAAAAACGCAAACTGGGCCAGGTTAGATAATTTTTTATGGCAAGGGAGAACAAGGTCAGCCCAAAAAATGTACCCTTTGGTGAATAAAGACCAAATTCTGCTCGCCGAGGCAAGACTTCGGTTGCGACATATGACCGGAGGTGTGGATGCGGCAATAAACAGAGTCCCATTGTACCTGCGAGATAACCCAGGTTTAGTTTATGAGAGGCTTCGTTGGAGAAATCGAAAAGGCATGGATAAAAAAGCTCGGGAATTATTAGTAAACGTTCAAAGAAAT
>CALIMD010000140.1 GCA_938028645.1 uncultured Alphaproteobacteria bacterium | reverse complement strand
TGGAAGTGTTGGCCTACAAGCCTGCTAATATTGCCAATAGAGAATTGGTAATGGAAGGCGAAGATATGAGAGTCCAGGTACTAACGCTTGGAGAGAACGATTGCATACCGTGGCATTACCATAGTGAAATCAAGGATGCATTTGTTTGTTTAGAAGGTACACTGGTTGTCGAGACGAAAGCCCCAAAGAATACCTTTATCCTAGAAGTGGGAGAACGCTGCGAAGTAGCACCAATGGTCGCGCATTATGTTCATGGCCTTGATATGCATCCAGCTAAATTTATGATCCTTCAAGGGGTCGGCGTTTACGATAATATTCCTGTAGGAAATCCATAAAAGTTAGCGCTATGTCAGTCATCCAAAAGCTGCACCATTATTTCGTTTCGCCGCATAAATGGTAAAGTCCAAGGTGGATTGTAAAACGCATACTTGGGTGCGCCCGTAACGTTAATTTTGTTTTGTGCAATATAGTTAAAAAGAGCACTTTCGGCTCGTTCAATGTTGGCATCCGAGTTGGTTCCCGAAAATCGAATAGTAACAAATCTTTGAGCTGGTACTTCATTGATCTTTACCATCTTATTATTAGGTTTTGGGATAGTTTTTAGGGTAAATTTCTTTGGCATAACGAAACTAATCATCCACGAATTACTCCCTTGTTGTTGTTGGACAGGAGCGGTCATAGAGATCTTTTGTCCGGCCTGTTGCTCAACTGGTGCAGTCATAGAGATGTTTCGATCAAGTGTATTATTTCCAAAAATATAATCTGCAAGCACCCTAAACCCTTCACTGATAGCATCTTTTCGATTTCCGCTCACTTGAACCACCGCAACAAGCATCGGGTCATAGGATCTCAACTCAATCTCATTCACTAAAGCAGTGGCTTGATATTTTGGTTTTTCAACATCACTCATAATCGGCCCGACCATCGCACAGCCGACCAAAATTGAACCGCAAACCAGTATGCCAAAAAATATCGTTTTCCTTGTCATTTATTCCCTCACTCATTGGTGGTAATATTTCCGACGGCATCGTTTCCTAAAATATCATGTTTGGAAGTGTATTCCCCATTTCCTTTAGCGGGAATAGTTTTTCTAATGCTCATATCTAAAGCTAATTCGCCTTGCGCATGATCAGTTTTTGTACCCTTTTGACGTCGTATAGATGGCGACTTCCGACTTCCATGTTTGATAAATATTCTTTTTGCTTGTGCTTTGTGCGAATCGGTTCGGCGTAGATTATACATTTTTCCCGCGGCAGTTTTTCGCGCGGACTTCTCGTCAACTATCGGACAAGGGTAATCATGCGATCTTGAATTCTCTATTATGGGTTTATGTATTAATTCGTTCGATATAGCTCGCAACTCCGGTATCCACTTTCTTATAAAATCTCCTTTCGGATCATGATCAAGACCTTGTTTTATTGGATTGTAAATTCTAATTGAATTGATTCCCGTGGTGCCGGATTGCATTTGAACTTGGCTATAGTGAATACCAGGCTCGTAGTCCGTAAAAAGTTTTGCCAAATAAAGAGCAGGTCTACGCCAATGTAGCCATAAATGGTAACTAGAAAAACTCATCAACATGGCCCGCATTCTGAAATTGATCCATCCAGTCTCCTTAAGGGCACGCATGCAAGCATCTATCATTGGATAGCCTGTGCGTCCCTCCCTCCAAGCTTCAAAATATTCCTCATTGAAATCATTTTCTCTCAAACCATCATACAAGGGGTGCATGTTATCAAATTCAATACTAGGTTGATCCTCGAGTTTTTGTATAAAATGACAATGCCATCTGAGGCGCCCTGCAAACGAACGCGAAGCGCGCATCCAGTTGCCTCTTTCCTCTGGCGAGATACTTTTAAGCTCATGTATTCTTTTCTCGGTGGCAGAGAAGGCTTCTCGAACAGAAATTGTACCAAAAGCGAGATGTGGTGATAGTCTAGAACAGCTGTCAAAAGCTGTAACAGGAGATGACATTTCTTTGCTATATTCCTCGCCTCGTTGGTATAAAAAAGTTTTTAATAATGTCTGCGCCTCTAATCTTCCACCGGACTGACGGTTTCTGCAGCAATCATCGGAAAGTCTTAACTGTTCAGGCGAGGGGGTGTTATCTGACCCTTCGCCAACAACTCCGGTTATCGGGTTAAGTATGCTGAACGGTTTGCGCATTTCCTTATTCCAGTTTGCTGACCAGCCGTTTCGGGTGCGTATATTCCTAACTACACCGTTTTGCGCGGGCTCGTTCCACTGAATATTGTTCGTTAATGTCCATTTTTTAACACGTATATCGCGTTGATAAGTCCAACCATTCCATGTTTCTTGGTGAGACCATATGGATTTAACAGTATAACGTTCGTGTATTGATTGGAGTATGTCTAAAGTGTCCCCCGTCTTTGTAACTAATGTGAGCCCGAGAATTTTTAGGTCGGCGCGCAAACTTATCAAACACTCTTTCAGGAATTCATAATGCCGGAGGCTCATATCTGGCTGATGCCATAATTCTGGCTCGAATATATACAGCGGTAAAACGTCTCCACAATTTATTGCAGATGACAACGCTACGTTATCGCTAACTCTCAGATCACGTTTAAACCAAGCAATATTTATCACGACCCATTAACTCTTGATCTGTGTTTAGATGCCCGGCCAGAAACGCGTTTTCTCCACAAACGGAAGCTCCCGGGTTTCATGTTTTTCCGCATTAGCTTTATTACTTCTGGTTCTTTCAGGCCCGAGCTGAAAAAAATATCCTCAAAAGATGTTTTATCACACCAAGCCAGATCGATAATCTCGTCGTCCGACAGTGGTTGCTTTTTTTTTGTCACGGATCGGTTGTAACTTTCAATACGCTTCTTTTGGGTTGTCTCATATCACCCTACGTGCCTGACAAAAAGTCCAAAGCAATTTGGATCGTGCACACACTCTAGGATGTTTACGAGTTGGCGTAGAGTTCGGATCATACAAACTATTATTAAGAGACAATTTGAAATTTTAACAGTGATCCAACCAAACCACTGGATCCGTAATTCGGATATAATTGTTGAGACACTACGCACCATTTTTTTTATTGGGGTTGTTTATGAAACGATTTGGATATTGTTTTTTGGTTAGCTTCTTTGCTTTTGTTGCTCCTCTGACTGTCTGGGCAAATCACACGGACAAGGGTATAACCGGAATAGCCGCAGTGCCGTGTTCCAACATTATAATGTTTCAAGAAAACCCAGTGACACAGAAAGATGTTACAGGCTGGTTACAAAAACTGGTTTCTATGGTTAATAAGTCAGCTGTGGAGGAGATGTCCAGTCCTAACGCACCGCAGGTTAAGTTGACACCGGAACTTCTATGGTTTGGAACCTTGCTGTATTGCGGTTTAGATCCTTCCCAACCACTGGTGAGAGCGTCTCTGCGACTAATTGATGCTGAGTGGGATAAGCTTCGCGAGATTAGCAAGAAAGACTTATAAACTAGCAACCTATACAGGGCGCAGCGTACGTTCAGAGTGGCGGTAGTTAAGCCAAAAAAATTTGGTTGCTTTGCTAAACCAGATAGTCACGACTTTGGTGAATATATTAGGGATAACATCCTGCGACAATTGGCCCTGTTAAGACAAAAGGTGCAGGCCAGTTTAAACGGTCCATATTACTTTGCTCGATAGTAAGTTAGGGATACAGATGAAAGTTAACTTAATTTTATACCAGATTATAATGCGCAGCTAATTATCAAACACTTAAAAATAAGCTTCAATACCCACTAGACAAGACTGAGAAGGTAGTCTTTAAGTTGAAGGGGCATAAGGGGCTTAATAAAAACGTGTGATGAAAGTTAGATTTAGCCAGAGGTTTTCGATATTTGGTGCTCCCACTGGCGACCATCCTTTTAATGCAATGTGTCTAGTGTTGGCTGGGGTGATTGTTTTGGCCTTGCAAGATGCATTAATAAAATATATTTCTCCCCAAACCTCGTTTTGGCAACTGCAGACAATACGCGCGTGTGGTAATTTGAGCCTCATTATTTTTTTATCGATAGTAGCAGGAGGTGTTAAGTTAGTTGTTCCGGATAATTGGAAACCAGTCTATCTCCGGGGTACTATGCAAGCCTTATGTATGTTTTTTTTCTTTGCTGGGGCACCATTTCTTTCTGTGGCGCAAATGGCTGCAGGTTTATACACATACCCTCTATTTGTTTCTTTACTTGCGGGACCATTTCTGGGAGAGAAAATAGGCCCTTGGAGAATTAGTGCACTATTAATCGGTGCCGTTGGAGCTCTTTTAATGCTCGATCCATTTGGCTCAGGGTTCTCACACGTTCAGCTTCTACCTATAGTGGCAGGTTTTTTTTATGCGTGTAATCTCTTAATTCTACGGCGGGCCTGCCGAACTGAAAATCCTCTCGCGTTAACTTTTGCTGTAGCCATTATTTTTATTACATGTGGTTTGATAGGTATAATTATTTTATCGTTGTTTCCTCCTTCACAAGATATTCTGCTGGCGATGCCTTTTATAGCGGTTGGATGGCCGGACTTGGTATTGCTTGCGGCCTTAATACCCTTGCTTTGTTCCTTCATGAATCTGTTTGGAAATATATGTCTGGCTCGTGCTTATCAGACGGCAGACAGTAGTTGGCTTGCTCCGCTTGATTTTTCCTATCTATTATTCGCCGCGATCTGGGGACGTATTTTGTTTGATAGTTGGCCAACTTCACAGGCCATTTTTGGTATGGCCCTTATTGCAGCTGGTGGTATAATAACAGCATGGCGTGAAAGTAAGGCCCAAAAAATATAAAAGATATGGATTAGGACGTTAATTGTAAATTTAATTGCGTATTTTTCTATTAAAACAATCGCAAATTTTTATTACTTGTTAAAGGGATTAGTTTGTAACCACTGTATAGTTTGCCGAAGTAGAGTGGGGAAATCACGAATGGTCACGTCTAGACTATTACGCCGCGAGAAATCAAACCCAGTAGGTGCTACCATTTTTTCTTTCAATGGATTGGGCATTTTCATAGTAGGTAATATTTTCTGGCATTCCGCGTAAATATCTTGCCAATGTAAACTATCAAAAACACCAAAATATCTTCCAGATGCATTGGGATTTTCATAGGCTGCCAAAAAAAGGTTTGCTAAATCCTCTAAATGTATCATAGACGCAGAGTCATTCGGCACCGTTTCATGACGCGGTTGACCTCCGTCTATTACACGTTGTAACCACGCAAATGGAGAGTGGTGCATATGTTCGGGTAATAACGCCTGCCCATATAGACCTGTCGGTAAAATAATAGACAACCGAATATTATGCTCTTTTGCGAAATGTATGGCAGCTTTCTCCATAAAGGTCTTAGCGGCCGAAGTAAATTTTTTGGACTTACATTGCTCGCGCTCATCCGACCAATGATCAATTTCATTTTTTATAGTAACCGCTGGGACTGGATTGGTGCTGGACGTAGATGAGCAAATCACAGCTTGGCGTACACCCTGTTTGAGCGCAGATTTCAAGATTCCAACGCAGCCATCTACCGTGGGTCGGATAATTTCCTGATATCCTTGTTCATACTCCATCTCTTTTGCTAAAACTCCGGTCGGACCCTTATATGTCGGTATTAGGCAGGTTATAAATACTGCGTCTGTTCCTTTAAGCGCTTCATTAAAAGTAGAAGTGGTTTGCATATCTGCACTGAACAGTTTCAAATTATTAGAACCTTTTAAAAGGTTTAGGTAATGTACTTTTTCTTTATCTGTCGAATCACGCATTGTGCCATTAACACTATACCCACGGAAGAGCGCCTCTTTCACAATGCTCGATCCTACTAACCCACTGGCACCAGCGACACAAATAGTTTTGGCCATTAGAAAACTCCAAAATATATTAGCCCGGATAAAGATAATTTCTACTTAGGCGGGCGATATTCTCCCCAAGATGTCGGTTCTTCTTCTCATATGATTTATATAAACACTTAATAAAATTCCTTATTTTTAGTCTTAGGAGAACGTTACCCCTCCGTTCACGTCGAGCACAACGCCTACCATCCCAGCAGCTGCTGGCGATAAAAGAAACGCTATGGGCCAAGCGATATCTTCTGGCTCGAGCATTCTTCCTAATGGAACATTAGTAGTGTCTATCGTTCTTCCTTCTGTCATTCTCGTTTTAGTTGGTCCAGGGGCTACAGCATTCACCAGTACACCCGAGGATGCATATTTAGTAGCAAGTAGCCTCGTCATAGAATGAATGCCACCCTTACTCGCAGCATAGTGGGGCTGCGATGTCAAACCTCCCATTCGTCCGGCAATTGAACCAACAAGAACCAGTCTACCCCATCCGCTAGTCTCCATAATAGGTAAAAAGGATCGCGCAATATTCATGGGACCACGCAAATTTACATTAAATATCTGATCAACATCTTGATCCCAAGTTTCGCTATCGGACTCAATCCAATCATTATATTTTGTTACTCCGGCTGTGACAGCGATTGAATTCGGAATAATCCCTTTCTCAGATAATGTGTTTGCTAAACTTTCTACAGATTTTCTTTGGGCGATATCACACGCTTGAGTAATAATATCTGTTTTGAACTTATGTTCCAAAGTTTCTGCAAGCTCTACTGGAGGTTCAATATCTGCTAAGACTAGTTTTGCACCCTGCGCTGCGCATACGTTAGCTAATGATAATCCAATCCCAAGTTGGGCTCCTACAATTAAAATATTTAAACCAGATAAATCGAAACCCATTTTAGGTAGATCGTTTTCCATAATTCTGCACCAAAATATTTTTGAACGATTTTATTAAATTAAAAGTATATATCGATTCAAAAGTAAAGGATTACCTGTGCTTAACTCAATCTTGAAGATTGACTGGTGTCCCAAACATTAAGATTTATCTCGTTGAGCCCAGCCCATCAATTTTACCACAAAAGGTATCCATGCAAGGCCAGCTAAAAGATAAAATATTGTGCTAATTAACAAATTGTCAGATAACAAATCGGAAATATTTAAAATCAGGGCTATGTATATAGCCAGAAACAATAATATACCAAACCCAGCTATGAGCGTCCTCCATCTCATAATGCTTGGCGCAGAGTTGCGATGAAAAAATCAATGATCGAAGACACAGTTTTCTTATTTATATGCAATACACCTACCTTCATATTCGGTTTCAATCTTTTCTAGGATTACTTCTGTGATGACCACGGTCACTTTTTTTAGATTGTGCATCTAAATTCTCAACAGATTTTTTCTCTTTTCTAGCCCTTGCAATTTCTTCATCTAGTAACGTCAACTCTGCCTCGGCCATTGGATTAAAGTGATTTAATACATCAGGAAGTAGATTATCCAAATCGTTAGTTTCTTCTTCTGCTTGTCGAAGTATCTTCTGGGTCTTCACAAAGTTTAGATCCACGATATTTTCCTGGGATGACTCCTGACGTTTCGATTGGATTTCTTTTATCAAATCATTTGGAAATTCTAGAAGAGGTTCTTTTGACGCTCTAAGTTGTAGATCTTCTCTAATGTACTGGTGGATCTCTTCATATTGACGTGTACTTAATATTTTTTGAATATTAAACTTTTTATCAAAGGCTAATTTGGTTTTAATGTGCAATTGTTTTAGCCGTTCGTCATGCCACTGTTTTTTTATGCTATCTGGAACCTCCGCACCTCTAACAGTTATTATATTACACACCTTTTGGGCATATACGGTTTCCGTGTGTTTGTATTCACCTCTATCAATTTTGTAGCGTAATCGCATCATTATGATTTCGGGTGTCTCATCTCGATCTATTTCGGTTTTGAGATCGAAAGTTTCGTGGCTTTGAATGGATACCTCTGGTTCTTTAATAAAATAAGCAGTTTTTTTAAAATCACTTTTTAAGCTTTTTTTACGAGATAAATTATTCTTCTTCGGCTGGCTGGGTTCATTTGTTGTTTGGATAGTAATTTGTGTTTTGAGGTATTCAATCTCTTTATCTTTTTCCTCGATTTGTCTCCTTAAGAACGAAATTAACTTATTTTGTTCTCTAACTTTTTCTTCCGGGTTTAGAATTTTATTACTCATTTTATTTGCCAAACGGTGTTTTAAATTAACAAAAAATAATTAATCGAACTTAGTTAAATCGCTGCAGTTACACAGGTTGTCAAAAATGTTATTTAAAACATTCATAGACAAACATATAGGTTAAGTTAATTAAATATATAGGTTAAGTTAATTGAAGTAGGTTTTATAAATATTTGATCAGCTACTGTTATTTAACTTTAGACAAGGGAGAGGTCGTTATGAAAGAGATCGATTTGGTCTATTTACCTGTTATCGGACGCGGAGAGCAAATTCACCTGATATGTGCGATGCACGGTATTAAAGTAAACTTTCTGCTTTCCAGTCCAATGGGTGACGATTTTGATAAGGATAAGGAGGCACCTTTTGGGACAATACCTTGGATGAAAGATCACTCCAACGGGCTAGAATTAAATGACTCTATGGCGATAGTTCAATATCTAGTGGCTCAATACCCTGGGCCCTTAACACCCAAAAGTAATGAGACTGCTGCGCGAGTTGGAATGTATTGGGCTTGGGTTCAAGATTACTATTCATTTGTTCTATCCCCATTTCATGACATTATTACTGGACATAATGAAGTATTTTGGAGAAATCTACGCTTGACTGACAGTCTGGCGGGTGAGGGAAAAGAGACAACGATAGCCAATCTCACAACTCTTCACAAGAACCGCGTCGAATTCCTAGAACGCCATTTAGTTAAAGTAAACGCCGGGCCCTTTTTGACTGGAGCCGAATGTTCCTACGCCGATCTATTCCTTTATACGTCTGTTAGAACAGTTGAGGAAACAGGGGGTTTTGGACTGTTGAGAGATGCCTGTAACGGCCAACCTTTTGCAGGTGCTAGTACTATTTCTGCGATTGCAAACGCGGTAGGTGAAATCAGTGAAGTTAAAGCTAGCGCATCAAAATTTGCGGGTAGTCCAATCTAATCACATATCCTGAATATTTCTATTTGGGGCATGCAGGTAAAAATTTTTGTAAATAATCATTAATGAAGGAAAAGTTATGGGAGATGGGAAAACTTTTCCCCAAGCCACTTTAGAGCCAATGGGGGTTTTGCATGTACAACTTGGCGATATGGTCGAAGTTGGAGGAGGGCCCAAAGGGCCAAGGGTTATAGTTGATGTAGTCTCGATTGATCTTCAGAGCGACAAAATCAAAGCATCATTGGCAATAAATGATGCAGCCGATTGGCTAACCGTTGCAGATGACGGAAAAATAGGTTGTCTAGATGTGCGATTTACACTCAAAACAGATGATGATGCCTTTATATATGTCGAATATCAGGGAAGAGGAGATATGGCTTCTGGTCTCATTGCCACGGCTCCAACTTTTCAAACTGGAAGTAAGAAATATTCTTGGTTGAATGGTATTCAGGCGATTGCCGCTGGCAACGTAAATCTTGAAACAGGTGAGTTGGTGTATAACCTTTATGAGGTAAAAGTTACAGTGTAGTGCGTCATAGATAACAGTTTTAATAAGCGAATGGGGAAAATATAAATCCAAAATCGACCATTATATTCTCTTGCGATTTAGCTTTTATGATATCTAATCGCTTACTAATAGATTAGTCCGGTTTCCAGTCAAACACGACAGGTCCGGATGCCGGATCCGTTACTCCGAGATCAGGAGAAATTTCTTCCAACGTATGCCTTAAAGAATCTAACTGTTCAATCATTTTTGGTCTGCAGGCTTTTATAGCGTTTTCGGACTCAAATACACCTATCCAACAAAAGGTTTTTTCACCCGTTTTAATTAAGGTGACTTGCTCCGCCATTTCAGTATAGTCCAGTTCTTTTTCGCGTTTTATGAACTCTTCAATAGAGTCGTGTTTAACAGAGAACCGAACAGTACTTATAAATCGTGCCATCAAAACCTTCCAAAAAATATCTTAAAATGGTTATTGACTGTTTATCAATGAAGATTGCCAGCCTATCACAAAATATAATATCTTGAAAATGCGCCTCTTAATTAGTCCAAACTACCGGACCAGAAGCGGGATCTGAAATGCCAATTTCTGGAGATATTTCTTCCAATAAGTCACGTATTTTATCCAATTGTTCTATTAGATGTGGCCTAACCTCACTAATGGCCGTTTCAGATTC
>CALIMD010000139.1 GCA_938028645.1 uncultured Alphaproteobacteria bacterium | reverse complement strand
AAATTTGATTTTTATGCAAACGACGCTGATCCGCAGGGTGCCATCGATAACGAGTTACGGAAACTCAAGTCAGAATTGGCCAAATTAGTCGCTGACGCAAAAAAAGACGGGGAAAATTTAATAGCCGACTTTGCTAAAGATATCTCAATACAATTGGGTTCTCTTGGGAAGAAAGTGACCATAGAGGCCCAAGATAATATCAGGACATCATTAGAGAGTATCCTAGCGGGTCATAATTATGCAGTTTTAAATGGGGAAGGAGCGTCAATAACCACCCTTGGTTCTTCGCCGTTTGCGACTGTCAAAGATAGCAATACTGTTACAGTGACTCAAGCCAATCACACTTTCGAAGAAAATGACTTTGTTTCCTTCCGTTCGATCGCTGGAGAGAATGTAAATGGGCTCGATTTAAACAAAACATTCTTAATTACCGGAGTATCGAATGGGGCGTATACCGTAAACGCTGACACGGCCGCAACCGCAACTGGTTCTGCCGGTGGTTCCAGTGTTGAGGTTTCAAAAGTAACAGATCGTATGAATTTTATAACCGACGCTAAACTCCTAGTTGATAGAGCATTTTCAAAAATAAAAGCGGCGCGGGTGTCGCTCGATATAGAATTATCACGTGTAAACGGGCAATTGAATACCGAACCTGAGGTGGAAACGGAGTTTTTGAAGCCGCTCAAAAATACTGATTATGCTATGAAATTTATCGAAAAATATCTCTTAATGCAGGACTTAGCTATTGCTGGAAACTCTATTGTTCCCACAAACAACAACGCATTAGCCGTAGGACTTATAAAAAATATAGCACCGTCCAAAGGATTAGGTTTAAGCGTTAACTTTTTATCCTAATCCGGTGGAGGCTCTCCATTTCTGGATTTATGTGCCAGATACAAGAGGGGCGGTTAACCGTCTTAATGTTGCGATGAGGCTGAGTGCCGTAATTTTTCCAGTTTTGGGGTTTTCTTCTGTTGGAATATTTTCAATTGTCATTGTGAAACGGGCGCTGTCGGCTTCGACTTCAATAGTGTGCATGTTGCGATCTACCGAAGGATCAGCCCATATCTGAAGTGTAGTTCTATCAGGCCCAATACCAGCAAGGCTGAGGGCCGCTGCTACATTAACATTAGCAGGGAAACCTCTGGCGCCGTCACGGGCAGTTCCCTCAAAGACCAGTTTTGGCTCAGTCAGATTTTCTACAGAGATATTGTTTTCTAACAGGTGAGGCGCGCCCGCTAGTCCTGTTGGCGGTTTTCTTGTTTTCAGGGTGATACTCTCAACTTTACCTTCAGCCGCTGCCCGAACTGCGTCTAGGCCTATCAGGGCGCCTGTAGGTACGATAACTTTTGCACCTGTTTCCTTTGCTCTATCAATGAGATGCATCCTCGGCAGCAGCGCTCCAACACTTGCCGGAATAAAAATTTTTCCCGCTTCTATCGTAGCTTCCGCTATTTCATCAAAAATTGCTGCGGGTGCGCTTTCGATGATTATATCTGATAACATCACCGTTTCATCGATATTCGTCAGCTTGGGTTTAGACTGTAGTTTCCCAAGCTTGTTTTGTGCTTTGGTAAGATCGCGGCTTGAAACTGATATCAGGCTCATGTTAGGTAATTTTTTTGAGTCAATTGTTTTAGCAATTTCGAGGCCGATGGCACCGAGCCCCACTATACCGACTTTTAGATTTTGGCTCATTGCTTTACTCTCCAAAAAAAATTCCATAATCTTTTGTTATCTGGTTTAAAGTAAGCCTCTATTAGTTTGAAGAAAATTCAAAGGTATTTATTAAAATATACCGGAGAATGGGTAAGGTGATGGTCCGAATATTTTTCACAGCGCTTTTGATGTTCTCGTGTTTTGTTGGTTTGAACCAAGTCGCAGGGGCTGCGTCAAAAAAATGTTTGCATATTCGGGTTATCGTTCCCTATGCAGTTGGAACAGCTACCGATCTGATAGTAAGAGCTTATGCTGAGACAATAAATAGACAGCAGTCTGGCCCGCTAGTGAAAGTCTTGAATAAAACCCAGAAAACGGTACTTGAAAAAAACCTGAAGGGGAGGCCGGACGGGTGTCAAATTTTGGCGATCACTCAGTCAGTCGTTTCAAATCATCTCGATAAAAAGAATAAGACTGAATGGTCAGAATTCACACCTATAGCGATGCTCAGTAGAACTCCACTTGCGGTTGTTGCTCGAGGAAACCTAAAAGACGCAAATCTGTCCAACATTATGGAGGTGGCTGCGCAAAACCCAAACGTAATCAAAATAGGTGAGACCGATAATCCGTTGGAGCGCATGTTCCGAATGAGTCTCGAGGATAAAAGTGACATAATGTTTAATGTAAGTGTCTTTAAAACGGCTAGACAGAATTTTTTGCAGCTACTAAGTAGTGCGCTCGATCTGGGAATTATTTCAGCTTCTGCTGCCAAACGAAGAATGGATCTAAAGCAACTAAAAGTTTTGGCCCTAACGGATAATCTTGAAAATTCAAGATTGATAGGGGTGCCGACACTTAGGGAACAAGGGATAGATTTGTCCTTCGGAGTCGATAGGGGAATTCTTGCGCCAGCGAATACGTCCCCAGAAACTGTGGAAAAACTGATGGAAAGATTCAGGAAAGCCTCAGAAGATCCTGATCTCGAGGGGAGATTGGGAAAAATTTATACTAAAATTATGTTCCTTGATTCTGACTCATATACACAGTATTTCGAAAACTTGACGGCCGACTGGTCAGAAATGATGGTACGGGCCAAGAAGAGGCTCGCTCAAACGTCGGGTTGATCATTATTTGTTGCGATAGTGGTAAGGAAAGTGCTTATCTTCTAGAGCTTTAATTTAATTCATTTGGGGGTCAGTATGGAGTTTCATCCGCCATATTTATTATTTCTTGGTGACGCGCGAGATCAACTTGCAGCTAAAACGGCAAATGGTGTTCGTGTCTGGCGACCAGAATGGTGCCTCGGACAATTCCGACTATATGGCTGCGAAGCAGATTGTTCAGTGCCCGATATGAGTATAGAGGAAGCAGCCGCTGCAGGAGTAAAGACAGTGATTTTAGGTGTTGTTAGCAGGGGGGGGGTGATCCCTCCAAACTGGATTTCTGAACTTACCAAGGCCTTGGAATTGGGTATGGATATAGCTAGCGGTCTTCATACGCGAATTACCCAGATTCCTGAGCTGGTGACGGCGGCAGAACAAAATGGACGCTCTCTTCATGATGTTAGACATCCAACGCGAGAATTCGATGTGGCAAATGGCATCAAAAGAAGTGGAAAGCGGTTATTGACTGTCGGTACTGATGTCTCAGTAGGTAAAATGTTCACTTCGCTTGCAGTTGAGAGAGAGATGAAAAGTAGAGGGTTAAAAGCGGATTTTAGAGCTACAGGTCAAACGGGGATATTTATTGCTGGGCGCGGCGTTTCTATAGATGCTGTAATTGCAGATTTTATATCTGGTGCCGTAGAATGGCTTTGCCCTGAAAACGATGATGACCATTGGGACCTGGTTGAAGGACAGGGCTCTTTATTCAATGTTTCTTATGCTGGTGTGACCATTGGGTTAATTCATGGGGCGCAACCAGATGCTATTGTGGTATGTCATGAGGCTGGTCGCCCCCATATGCGAAGTATGCCCCATTTCCCGGTGATAGATCTGCCAACATGCATAGAAGCAAACCTTCATGCGGCTCGCCTCACTAACCCAAATGTCAAATGCATTGGTGCTTCGATAAACACATCAAATCTTAATGAAAAAGAGGGCCGGGAATTTTGTGATCAGGTTTCTCAGGAAATAAATTTGCCTGCAGTCGATCCATTGCGTGATGGCGTGAAGGCGTTGGTCGATAACATATAACATAATTGTTGGATAACTAAATGCCATATTCGCTTAATATTCATATAGAGGCTTGGCCTCTGGCAGGCGCATTCAGAATTTCCCGAGGAACGCGCAAAGTGTCGGACGTTTTGATGGTTGAGGTGAACGACGGTAATTACGTGGGACGTGGGGAATGTTTCCCGTATGCGAGGTATGGGGAAGATACAGAGAGCGTTCAAAAACAGTTGAATTCCGTTCGATCAGAAATTGAAGATGGCTTGAATCGACAGGGGTTGTTGAATGTTTTGGCACCTGGAGCAGCCAGAAATGCAGTGGATTGTGCACTTTGGGATCTTGAGGCAAAAAGAGCTGGCACACGAGTATGGGATCTAGCTGGATTACCTGAACCAGAACCAGTGACAACCGTTTACACCTTGGGAGTAGACGAGCCTGCTATAATGGGAGAACGTGCTCGCGAAAATTCTGACCGGCCGCGCCTCAAACTAAAAATGACTGGTGATGGAGCGGATCTCGAACGCGTTAGAAATATCCATAAAAATGCTCCAAATGCTCGACTTGTCGTTGATGCAAATGAAGGATGGAGTATCGAACAATATCTTGAATATGCCCCTCAATTTAAAGACCTTGGTGTTGAGATGATCGAACAGCCGCTACCGTCGGCGTATGATGAGCAGTTACGCGGTGTTGAGCGCCCTATCCCGGTATGTGCAGATGAAAGCTGTCACGACAGCGCTACGTTACCAGCTTTGGTAGGCAAATATGATATGATTAACATCAAATTGGATAAAACGGGTGGCTTGACAGAAGCACTAAATTTACGCGATGAGGCTTTGAAACAAGGATTGAGTATTATGGTAGGCTGCATGATTGGAACGTCTTTAGCGATGGCGCCTGGTATTTTAGTTGCTCAAGAAGCAGCTATGGTAGACCTAGATGGTCCATTGCTTCTGGCCGAAGACAGGGCCCCTGGATTAAGTTTTACAGGCAGTGTCGTTCATCCACCCGAACCTCGTCTGTGGGGTTAAAGGTAAAGCCTTTTATTAAAAAAGTGATTATCTTCCTTAACATATGCGCCAACAAAATAAATCATCCTTGTGTTTGTTGAAATTGAAGGCAAGTTATCTAAGTACTAATTCGTAAGTTGTTTATATAAACTCGTACCACCTTGAGGGTGTCGCATACGAGATACGCGCCGGGACTAGATCCCAAAAAATGAAAGGAATTGAATATGTCAGATGCATCCACTGAAATGGATGAGGTCATCGGAGAAATCCGAAGATCAGTAGCGGCTCTTTGTGAAGATTATCCAGGTGAATATTGGCGTGAGAAAGACCGGGATAGAGCATACCCTACAGAATTTGTTCAGGCCCTGACGGATGCTGGTTTCCTGGCGGTCTTAGTCCCTGAGGAATATGGAGGTAGCGGCCTGCCAATTTCTGCCGCCGCTGCTGTTTTGGAAGAGATACACAAGTCTGGCTGCAATGGTGGTGCTTGTCATGCTCAGATGTATATTATGGGAACGGTTTTGCGCCACGGTAGTGAGGAACAGAAAAAAAAGTTCCTTCCAAAAATTGCTTCTGGCGAACTCCGTTTGCAGGCTTTCGGGGTTTCTGAGCCATCAAGTGGAACCGACACCCTGTCCTTGCGAACCACCGCGGTGAAGAAAGGGAATGATAAATACGTTATCAATGGTCAGAAAATATGGACTTCGCGGGCCGAACACTCAGATTTGATGCTGTTGCTTGCAAGGACTACCCCGGTAGAAGAAGTTAAGAAGCGAACAGATGGTTTGTCCGTTTTCCTCGTTGATATGAAAGAGAGCTTGGGTAAGGGCATGGAGATAAGTCCGATAAGGACGATGATAAATCACTCTACCACCCAAATATTTTTTG
>CALIMD010000138.1 GCA_938028645.1 uncultured Alphaproteobacteria bacterium | reverse complement strand
AGAGAGAAATCGGAGGCACAGTACTTTTTCTATTGATGATTGTAAATTCATTGAAAATTCTTCTTTCTTTTTTTTAGCCACCACCTCTGGCAAAGTTGTGGACTGTTCTTTTAAAGGTGGTTTGCCTGGCTTCATAAAAGTAACTGGACCAAATAGTTTATCCTTTCCTGACTACGATGGAAACTCAATGTACCGGAGCTTGGGTAATATTTTGGAAAATGAAAATGTTGGATTATTATTTCTAAACTTTGATGGTGGTAAAGAAAGAATGAGAATTAATGGGACGGCCAAACTTGATTATCATGAAGAAAGATTAAAAGAATTTGATGGTGCTAAATTGATTGTTGATATAACTGCAATCAATATATTCCCTAATTGCCCAAGATATATACCTCAATTAGAAAATTTAGAAATTTCCGATCATGTACCTCGGCCGGGACATGTGCCGCCAGAAGCAGAGTGGAAATTTAGAGATTATGCTAAACCTTACTTGCCTCGATCGGAGAAGAAGAGACTTTTTAATGAAGAAAATTAGTTATTTTTTGATCGAAGTTGGGTTTCAAACCAAATTAAGTCATTCTTAATGCTTTCTGCAGCCTTTTTCTCAATTAATAAATATCGATTAAGCATTTCTTTCCCTAAAGGACTAAGATAAGCCCCTCCGCCACCCTTGCCACCGGTCGATTTAGAAACTATTTCGGCATTAAAATCATCGTTAATGCTCTCTATTAAGCGCCAAGCCTTTCGGTAGGACATACCCATTTCTCGAGCGGCGGCAGAAATTGATCCTGTGCTATCAATTCGTTCTAACAAAGATGCTTTTCCTGGCCCGATAGCAATAGTGTCTCCTATCAGCAATCGAATACGCGGTGTCGGTATCGTCATTGCTTCAAACGTTACTGGACGCCGGATATATCTGTTAAGCGATCGAGCCCGGCGCCTAGATCATCAATTAAGTCTTCAATATCTTCGAGGCCAGCATGTACCCTAAGAACTTGTCCTTTCTCATCCCAATCAGTTGCCGTGCGATAATCTTTGGGCGAGGCGGGTATTATCAAACTTTCAAAGCCCCCCCAACTTGCACCCATGCCGTATAGCTCGAGTCCATCCAACATCGCAGCAAGTGCCGCTCGCTGATAATTTTCCTTGAGGACAAATGAAAACAAACCGCTTGCGCCTGAAAAATCTCTTTTCCATATTTCGTACCCAGGATGTGATGGTAATGCGGGATGCAAAACCTGTTTGACCTCTGGCCGGCTTTCCAACCAGGCTGCTAATTCTATACCATTTTTCTGATTTTGTTCCATTCTAACAGCCATAGTTCTTAGCCCGCGCTGCGCTAAGTAAAGGTCATCAGGACCAGAAACATTTCCATGCACTTGTGCCATTTCGCGAGTTGCCTCGGCCCAATCATTGTTGGCTACAATAATCCCCATCATAACATCGGAATGCCCACAGATATATTTGGTAACCGCCTCAATAACGATATCGACACCTTTTGAAAAGGCATCAAAGTAAAGTGCGCTTGCCCAGGTGTTATCCATTAAAACAGTTGCTCCAATTTTATGGGCTGCTGCTGCAATCGCCGGTATATCTGAAACCTCAAATGTCTGCGATCCGGGACTTTCCGTGTAAACTGCAACAGTGTTTTTCTTAAATAAATTTTTGATATTTCCAGCTATCAAAGGATCAAAGAATGTGGTTTCTATACCAAATTTAGTTAAGAATCCTGTCGAAAAATTTCTTGCAGGCCCATAGACATTGTCGGTCATGAGGATATGGTCCCCCGGCTTAACACATGCGAGTATGCTGTTCGTAACAGCTGCCAGACCTGATGAAACAGCGACAGCGCCTTGAGCGGAATAAATATTTGCTACCGCCTCTTCGAATGCGCGAGTAGTCGGAGTTCCTCTGCGTCCATATCTATATCCTTTCCAATCGGGTGTTCTGGCTTTCTCAAATGCGTCTAATGATGGCTGCAGAATGGTTGAGGCGTGGTACACCGGGGGATTCACAACGCCATGGTTATCGTGAGGGGAACGGCCGGCATGCACAAAGTTTGTTCTCGTTCTTTTTAATGAATTATTAGGCATCGAAAAGGTCTCATTTCTGCAAGATATTTGTCTGAATTTGATAATTTCAAATAATTTAATTCAAACTTAACGTAAAAGACAATTTTAATCACTTTTTAACAAAAAAAACATAAGTTACAAAAAAAGGGATAAGATATCAGTAAAGTTTTTTAACGCATTGAAAAACATAAAGAAAATTAATTTATATTTTTAAAAAAAGTATTAGACATGTAAAGTTAGTATATATTTTCGCAACCAAACCCATAAGTTTGCTTTTAAATGTCATTGGACACTTGCCAAAAGGTGTTGGAGGATGTTTGAATGCAGGCAATCACAGGGGAGATGATCTTTAGTTGGATTAAAAAACCAGTCGTGTGGTTTGAATTGAGTTAAAGATTTCCTAACTTGGGGTACGGGGGTTGTAAGGTAAAAAACTTGAGTTAATTAAAAAGCACCGAACTTCTCTCGGTTTTCTGAAAACTTATAAGGAATGGGTTGCAAAATGAAAAAATTGAGCCTTTTTGGTCTGGGTGCAGGCCTTATTGCTGCTCTATCTTTCACGCCCGAGTTAGCGATTGCTGACGGGCACAAGATGAGCACACTTGAAACAGTAAAAAAACGCGGCCACTTGCGTTGTCAAGTAGGTCAACCATCACCAGGTTTCTATAATTTGAAAAAAGATGGCACTTGGGTTGGAAGTGACGTTTCGGTTTGTCGTGCAGTTGCTGCTGCGATTTTCGGCGACCCTAACAAAGTTGAATTTCAATCAGTTACTTCAACAGTTCGCTTCACGGCGTTAGCAAATGGTGAGTCTGATATGTTGTCTCGGACAGCTACTTGGACGATCTTCCGTGATACTCAACTAGGTCTAAATTTCACAGCGACAAACTTCTACGATGGACAAGGTTTTATTGTTCGCAAGGACTCTGGTATCAAGAGTGCTATGGAATTGAAGGGTGCAACGGTATGTGTGGCTACTGGCACAACCACCGAGCTTAACCTTACAGACTACAGTCGTATGAATAATTTGGACATCCAGCCAGTTGTGTTCTCGGATAATAACGTTCGTAACGAAAGTTATCTTAAAGGAAACTGTGATGCGATGACCAATGATAAGTCGGGTCTTGCTTCCAGCATGGCAGGATTCCCTGATAAGAGCGCTCACGTAATTCTTCCGGAAACTATCTCCAAAGAGCCACTTGCTCCTGCAGTTCGCAAAGGTGACGACCAGTGGCATGATATCGTAAAATGGACAGTGTTCGCACTTATTTCAGCTGAAGAGTTAGGTATTACGCAAGCTAACGTCGACTCAATGGCAAAAAATCCACCAAACCCAGAAGTTGCTCGTTTCTTAGGTGTAGAAAAAGAAATGAATAAGGGACTTGGGCTCGATAAAAAATGGGCTCATTGGATAATAAAAAGTGTAGGAAACTACGGCGAAATATATGAAAAATATATGGGTAGCGGTCCTGAAGGTATTGGGATTGCGAGAAAAGGATCTCCTAATGATCTTTGGACTCGTGGTGGTCTAATGTACTCTCCACCATTTCGTTAAGAACAATTGGAGCCTAGTCTGAAAAAGGGCTAGGCTCCTTTTGCTTTTTCTATTCTCACTAAAATCGACTAAAACTCACTTTATTTAACTGTATGTATGAGAGCGTTTCCGATGTCGGAGTCTAGACCGCCAAGCGCAAGTGGTATTGATGGCTTTATCAATGATGAACGCTATCGTTCTGTTTTTTATCAAATAGTGGTCTTCGGTTTATTTATATGGGCGGTTTTTTCTCTTATAGATAATACGCAAACTAATATGGCTGCTCGGAAAATGGCCGTAGGGTTTGACTTTCTAAAAAACTCAGCTGGTTTTGCAATCGCTTGGACGCCACTTGATTATAAACCCCAGGATTCCTACTTTTTTGTGTATTGGGTTGGTGTTGTTAATACGTTGTTGTTAGCTGGAGTGTCCATCATTCTAGCAACCCTTGTTGGTTTCCTTGTTGGTATAATGCGATTGGCTCAGAATTGGTTAGTGGCTCAAATTGCATCCTGGTACGTGGAAATCCTAAGAAACACTCCATTACTTTTGCAGATAATATTTTGGTATTTGGGTGCTTTTGCCAATCTTCCGAGACCAAAACAATCCATAGAAATTTTTGGGATTGATTG
>CALIMD010000137.1 GCA_938028645.1 uncultured Alphaproteobacteria bacterium | reverse complement strand
TTGACGGTTCGCGGTCTGGCGTGGGACGAATTCTACATAGATTAGGGCCTAGCGGTAAATATTTTATAGTATCAATTATTATTGCAATGATGATTACGATAATAACTATTTACTATGACCAGAGAAAGGTTGGCTTGGTTACAGGAGAAGCTCATTATACCGCAGGGCAGATAAGACTCGGGCATTCCCTTTATTCAGCTAATTGTGCATTTTGCCATGGAGATAATCTTGAAGGTAAAACAGGTTGGGATAAAATATATAAAAAAGGGGGACGTCCCCCCACGCCTTTGAAAGAGAGTGGAAGAATAGTTCAAATGACAGATCGAGATGTATTTGATATCATAAAATATGGGGGGCAACCATTTTCACCCGATGGCTATAAAAACAACATGCCCGGATTTGAAATGCAGCTTGATGATAAAAGTATATGGGCAATTTTAGCATTCATAAAAAGCAGATGATAAAGAGCAAAATAACAAATTAATAAGGAAGGCGTAATTGTGAGTGAGGATTTTAAAGACGCGAACATACAAGAAATATCAAATCTCTTGGGAGATTATTTTGATGGGTTATACGAAGGGGACATTCAAAAGTTCTCTAATGTTTTCCATCCTGAATCGCATTTATATTTCTCCGATGGAGACTCGGTGACAGATTGGCCTAGAACAGAATATTTTGAAATGATATCAAGCCGGCCGTCGCCCTCATCGCAAGGTCTCACTAGACATGATAAAATTATATCGATCAATGTCTCTGGTCCAGCAACAGCTTTTGCAATAGTACAATGCGCCATTCCCCCAAGATATTTTACGGATTATCTGACTTTATTGAAGGTCAATGAGGGGTGGCAAATCATATCAAAAACATTTCATACTGACACTCACTAACTGGGATAGAAGTCACCCTAACATCATCTTATTTAAGCGCAAGCGGAGTGCGTTTAGCCTTATGAAACCGTGGGCATCGGCGTGGTCGTAGTCCGCAGCACCTTCCTCGAAAGTAACATAGTCTTCTGAGTAGAGACTTTTATCCGCTTTACGCCCGACGACAATGGTGTTTCCTTTGTAAAGCTTTAGACGTACCACACCGGTTACGTGTTTCTGACTATGATCGATGGCAGTTTGTAGCATTTCTCGCTCAGGAGAATGCCAAAAACCATTATAAATTAATTCAGCATATTTTGGCATTAATTCATCTTTTAGATGAGCCATTCCGCGATCCAGCGTAAGACTCTCCATGGCACGATGTGCTGTATGAAGTATTGTTCCGCCGGGAGTTTCATAGAGGCCTCGGTTTTTCATACCAACAAAACGATTTTCTACAAGGTCTAAACGTCCTATTCCGTTATCATGGCCAAATTTATTCAAGCTTGTTAGAAGCTTTGCAGGGCTTAAGTCTTGTCCATCAATGCTGATTGGATCCCCATGTTTAAAACCGATTTCGATATATGTTGGCTTATCAGGAGCGTCTTCTGGAGATCTTGTCCGCGAGTAAATGAACTCTTCTCCTTCGATCCACGGATCCTCAATTATTTTCCCTTCACTAGAGGCGTGTAAAAGGTTTGCATCCACAGAAAATGGCGCTTCACCTCTCTTGTCTTTAGCGATGGGTATTTGGCGGGACTCAGCATAATTAATAAGATCAGTTCGTGAACTGAATTCCCATTCTCTCCATGGGGCAATAATTTTTATGTGAGGATTTAAGGCATAATAACTAAGTTCAAATCGTACTTGATCATTGCCTTTTCCTGTTGCCCCATGTGCTACGGCATCTGCCCCCGTTATATTAGCAATCTCTATTTGACGTTTTGCTATTAGCGGTCGTGCTATCGATGTTCCTAAAAGGTAGGTGCCCTCGTAAACAGTATTAGCGCGGAACATAGGGAAGACGAAATCGCGAACAAATTCTTCTCTTAAGTCCTCCACAAAAATTTCGTTTATCCCCAACATTTTAGCTTTTTCTCGGGCGGGTTCTAAATCTTCGCCTTGTCCTAGGTCAGCTGTAAACGTTACGACTTCACACTTGTATGTATCTTGTAGCCATTTTAGGAGTATCGATGTATCAAGCCCGCCTGAATATGCAAGTACGACCTTATTAACCTGATCGACCATATTACCTCCGTAATTCTACTGTTTCATTGCCAATACCCGGCGGTCGCGGAGTATAGGGATACTTGACGCTGTAGCAAGAAAAACCATTTATAAAAATTCAAAAAAGTTTATTTTTCAGTTTAACCGATCAGCATAAAAAAGACTAAAAGAGAAGGTTAAACGAAAACACTTCACGATCTTAATACAGATGAAGTTTTCATTCCCAGAGATCTCCACGTACGAAATAAGCCGAGGCTTATCGTTAGCATAAGACTGATACTTGTAGTAAAAAAGATAGCACTTAAACTTAAAGAGAAATCAGTTTTCATTATTTTTGAAACGATTATCCAACTGACTGACGATGCTAGGATTATCGATACGAACGCAGATAAAAAACCGAGTAGGCCGTATTCCATTAGATAAGTTAATAGTATTCGTTTTCGAGTACCTCCCAAAACTTTGAAGATAGTTGCATCGTGAATTCGTTTTTGTTGTTGCGCACCGAATGCACCTATCAGGACTAATATTCCAGCTAATAGTGTAACTAAGGCTGTCAATTTTATGGCGACGCTAATGGCCGTTAAAATTCTATTAGCGTTTTCTAATGCATTTTTAACACTTATTGCGGAGACATTAGGAAAGAGATCAGTCACAGTTTTTTGTAAATTTTCTTCGGCTTCTAGGTTGGATGCATAGACAGCGGAAATTATACTATGTGGAGCTGTTTCAAGAGTTCCTGGGGAAAATATGAACACAAAATTCATCTCTAAATTAGTCCAATCTATATACCGAAGACTGGCAATGGTCGCTGTGATTTCCTGTCCAAGTATGTTAAGACTAATCGTGTCCCCAACACCTACCCTGATTCCTCTTGCGACATTTGCGTCTAGTGATATCAGGGGCGGACCTTTATAATCTGGCGGCCACCAAATACCTTCTGTCAATTTTGTCTTGGGTGGCTTTTGTTTCATATAAGTCAGACCTCTATCTCCATTGATCGCCCAAGCAATATCGGGATCCGGTTTGACTTGTTCTACCGAAGTATCATTGATTCGAACTACTCTCCCGCGTACCATCGGTGTTTTGTCTATTTTTATCACGCCGGGAATATTTTTAACTACGGTGGTGTACTCACTTTCTTGATGAGGTTGGATATCAATGAAAAAATATGAGGG
>CALIMD010000136.1 GCA_938028645.1 uncultured Alphaproteobacteria bacterium | reverse complement strand
GGTGCCTAACATCATTTTAAAACCATTGTAGTTTGGCGGGTTATGCGAACCAGTAACCATGATGCCTCCGCCCATTTTGAGCGTGTGTGTGGCATAATATAATTGTGGGGTTGGGCATTCGCCGATTGTGTAAGCATCAACTCCTGCGGATTGTAGTCCCTCTACTAAAGCAGTTTCCATCTTGATAGAACTGTGACGACCATCTCTTCCAATAGCGACAGAACACCTATTATTTTGAAGAACTCGCGTTCCAAATATTTTTCCTATAATTAGGGCATCTTCTTCGAATAAAGTTTCATTAACTATACCTCGGATATCGTATTCGCGCAGCAACGATTCATGAAAATAATGTTTATGGGACATTTAAATATCGGATCCTATCTCTCTCCTGCCTACACAGGAATAGACAAAACCTGCATCTCTCATCTCTTCTGGATTATATATATTTCTCAAATCTATAACTATAGGATTCTTCATCAATAATTTAATCCGCGGCAGATCAAGCCCTCTAAATTCATTCCACTCAGTTAATATAGCGACAGCATCGGCGCCAGCCATAGCCTCGTATGCATCATTACACCAACAAACATCTTTCAATACTGATTTTGCTTCATGCATGCCTTCTGGATCATAAGCGTTGATATTTGCTCCTGCTGATTGAAGGGTGGGTATTATATCAAGACTTGGAGCATCTCTCATATCGTCTGTATTCGGTTTAAATGTAACCCCTAATATGGCCAGAGTTTTATCAGTAACATTTCCTGAACACGCGTTAATAATCTTTTTTGCCATAGATTTTTTTCTTTTATTATTTACTTCTACGACTGCTTCTATAATCCGAAGGGGAGAATCGGCCTTAGTGGCTGTTTGGACTAATGCGAGAGTATCTTTTGGAAAACATGACCCACCATATCCAGGTCCTGGATGAAGAAACTTAGATCCAATTCGTCCGTCCAGTCCAATTCCTTTTGCTACATCGTGAACATCTGCGCCAAGCTTTTCGCATAGATCAGCGATTTCGTTAATAAAAGTAATTTTTGTTGCAAGAAATGAGTTTGCAGCATATTTTGTGAGTTCGCTCGTCTCTAGGTCAGTAAATACTATTGGCGTTTCTCTGAGGAATAAGGGGCGGTATATTTCACGCATCATTTTTCGTGCTCTATCTGTGTTAGCCCCGATAACTACCCTATCTGGCCGCATGAAGTCATTTATGGCAGCGCCTTCCCGTAAAAACTCTGGGTTGGAACAGACGTCAAAGTCCGCTTCAGGGCAAATTCGACGAATTCTCTCCGCCACTTGGCGACCAGTACCGACTGGAACTGTAGATTTAGTGACGATTAGAGTATAGTTACTCATTGCATGCGCTATTTCCTCGGCGGCAGAAAAAACAAAGCTCAGGTCCGCATGCCCATCACCACGGCGGCTTGGAGTTCCAACGGCGATGAAAACAGCATCTGCTTTCTCTACAGCTGTCTTAAGGTCAGTAGTGAAAGTTAACCTGTTTGACTGCACATTTGATTGGACCAATGCTTCGAGCCCTGGTTCAAAAATAGGTATTTTCCCTTCCTTTAGGATAGAAATTTTATTTACGTCTTTATCCACACAAGTTACGTTAGCTCCAAATTCGGAAAAACAAGCTCCTGTAACTAACCCCACATATCCCGCACCTATCATCGCAATTTGCATAATTATTGGTACCTAAATCATTTTTTCAATAAATTGTTGTATGGGCTCTCTGAGATCCTCACGCTTCAACGCATATGCTATATTGGCTTCTAAAAAACCAACCTTACTCCCACAATCAAATCTCTGGCCAGCGAATTTAAAACCGTTTAATGGTTCTAACCCTACTTGTCTTGCGATCGAGTCTGTAAGCTGAATTTCACCCCCACTTCCTTTTTCAAATCGACCGAGATCATTAAAAATATTTGGTTGAAGAATATATCGGCCTATAACGGCTAGTTTTGAGGGGGCTTCGGATGCTTTTGGTTTTTCGATTAAATCAAGAACTTCAACTAATGAATTTTCAATGGTGCCTGGGGTCACGATACCGTACGCCGAGGTTTGATCTTTTTCGACTTCCATGACCGCAACCATATTCCCGCCAACTTGGTTGTAGGCTTCTATCATCTGCTTAAGGCACCCATTTTCCGAGAGTATTAGGTCGTCCGCTAATAAAACAGCAACGGGTTCAGATCCCACAAAATTTCTAGCGCACCATATGGCATGTCCTAATCCCAAGGGCTCGAGCTGCCGTGTATATGCTATTTGGCCAGGTTTTGGTATTGAATCCTTAACGACTTTTAAAGCAGCAGTCTTATTTCGTTTTTCTAACATTTCTTGTAATTCATAGGCGTGATCGAAATGATCCTCGATAGCACTCTTACCTCGTCCTGTGACAAAAATAAATTCTTCTATTCCTGCTTCCATAGCTTCCTCAACAGCATATTGTATGAGTGGTTTATCGACTATAGGAAGCATTTCCTTTGGCATTGACTTGGTCGCAGGAAGAAACCGGGTTCCCAGTCCACCCACAGGGAATATGGCCTTGCGTATGGTTAAAGGCATTCCACCTCCATAATATAAGAGACAATGGTCAAACTAGTTATATAAAGTGCACAAAGAAAAAATCGCAAATTTCTCCATCGGTTGGTAATGCCATATCTCTTAGCATTAGCCAATATAGTTATTCATTATCTTCCAACAGAAAGTCCTTTGCTTCGTTTATTTGTGCGGCAAGAAAAGTAGATCCACCTCGGTCCGGGTGATTGGCTAACATCAATCGGCGATGAGCTTCTTTAATTTCCTTGCGGGTGACGGGATCAGTCAGTCCCAAAATATCTAATGCTTTGGACCGATCGATTGTAGCCGCGTTGTAGTGGTTGTCTTGACTTGTTCCATGGTATTTATCTCGCCAATTTTCATCAAATTTTTTATCTAAAAATCTTTCGAGTAATTGGATCGAGGTTGCATCTGATTGAGCCTCATTCAAAAGCTCAAAGAGCTGGTTTAGATTTAGAGATTCAATCCTTTGCCCTGTTTTTTCACCTTTTTTTATTAACCCAGACATATCTCCCGTATCGTGATGTAAGCTCATCTCTAAGAACTCTGTATGCACCGAAGAAACTTGATCCTTGGTCGGTCCTGAAACTGTTTTAGCAGCATTACGGATCTGTTGAATGAGGCCCTTCCATCTCAGAATTAAAGGTATAAGAAAAACGATCCAGCTCCATATAAAAGAGCCGCTTAACCTATATAATAAAAATATAAGAACACCGACCGACAGTATCCCAACGCCCCAAAATAAAAAGCGCTTTAATCTTGCTGCAGGTGTTTTAATGAAGAGGTAGCATAGAAGGCCTAACCCAACTAAAACAGCAAGTATAATGGTAACTATGAATAGCATGTCTGTTCAGTCATTTTTTAATCTGATTAGTCAGCAACTGTGCGATACCTGACTTTCCTTTAGAATATTCTTCTAATTTTTTTAGTCCCCCTGCGGCATACACAGCAACTGCTTTCAATAATTCTTTTAATTGGTTTGCGCTTGAGGAATCAAATGAACTATAAGCCCCGTCTGTGAGGCGAGCTATTTGCTGAAAGCCGCTTTTAGCGATTGGATCGTTTCCCTCTTGGAAGCAGAATGCTCGCACTCCAAGAGCGCCAAGCTGTCCAGCGTAATGGCAAATCAAATCAATATCTTCCTCGAATGCATCTCCGATAAATACTAAGGCGTGGACACGGTTTGCACCAGTTTCTTTTATAGCCTGCTGAAGAACTTTTTGAATTTGCGTCTGTCCTCCCGCGCATCGAACGTCTGTCATTTCTTTAAGGAGTTGTTCCGTCTCGGATATCCAGCGAGTGGAATAAAATTGTCCAAAACCTTTATAGTAGGCGAGTTGTATTTCCAACCCACCCAACCCGAGTGTTTCAGTAAACATTTCAGATTGAAGATGGCAGGCTTTATCCCAACTGCGTTCCCTGCTTGCGGTTGCGTCCATCCCGAAGATAAGTCGACCTCTTTTTTGTGAAGAGACCTTTAAGGTTAATGCATTAACTTTGTTCAGGAAAGCATCGACCTCACTTTTTGAGCTAACGTCACTCCGGTTCAAAAAATCCTCAACCTCGGTTGGAGAGGATTTGGAGTGATTTTTATTATTTAAATTACTAATATTATTATTTTTTTCTGACATTATTGTTCTCGCATAAATACCCAATAAGAGCCATTAGCATCACTTTACATAAAAACTTAGTACTTATTAACTAATTTGGTACGGTTAAGATAAAATAACTTAATAATAATAGGGATTTTCATGCTTAATATAAGGATAAGAGAAGGGGTTCCCTCTGATGGCCAGGCTATAACTGAAATGGCCGCCAAATTATCTGAACATGAGGGGGTATCGCCCCCCATTTTTGATGAGGAGAGGTTCGAGAGGTTTGGATTTGGGGAAGAAAAAAGATTCGATGTTCTTGTTGCGGAGGTTGGGTTAGAAACTGTTTGTGGTTATTTAATTTTTTGCCATTCGTTCCACGTTGGTTTGGGAACGCCAGGTTTCAATATGCTCGATCTTTTTGTTGAACAAAAACTTCGCCGAAAAGGAGTAGCTCGTTCTTTGATGAGTGCCATGGCGAATAAATGTATAGATACAAATGGAGGCTGGATAACCTGGCAATGTCATCCGAATAATAGGCTCGCCCTTGACTACTATCGATTAATAGGCGGAAGACAATTTAAGTCGGTTGATTTCGAGATAGCGGGTGATGAGCTGATTAAGTTAGCTGATAACAATATAGGTCGGACGTAATACGTTGTAAAAACCTTGCATGTTAAAATTTGAAGTCATATACCGAGTTTCTCTGATACAAAATCTAATCTATCTTGGCCCCAAAATATTTCGCCTTCGATTAAATAAGTCGGGGCGCCGAATACGCCTTTCTTGATAGCTCCTTGAGTATCTGTTTCAAATAGTTTTTCTATTTTGGATGTTTCTGCAGTAGTTAAAATCTGATCGCCATCCAATTCATTTTCAAGACAGATATTTCTCAAAACTTCTGGATCATCAATATTTTTATCATCTTCCCATAAGGCGGCAAGGATGGCATTAGCGAGGATGAGAGCGTCATTACCATTTTCCCTAGCAGCGATGATACAGAGAGAGGAAATTGGACTTGTCGATGGAAAATTAGACGGTTCAATATGCATTGTTGAGCCTCTCTTTTTCTTCCATCGTTGAAGCTCCATTAATCGGTATGCTTGTCTTTGGGGTGCTCTTTTTGGTAGTGGTAAACCTCCAGAGACTGGGAAAATTTGTCCAAAGTTGACTGGATAAATGTTAATTTCATAGCCGGAGGATTTTGCTATTTCAGTTATCAATTGGCTTCCCAGATAAGTCCAAGGGCTAGAGGTTGACATAAAGTAATCAATCTTTTTCATCTCTTAAAAATTCCATAACCAAATGTGTTAATGAAAATACATTTACTCTGCTATCAGTCTTCTACATTGTGATATCCTATACTCGGAAAGACTGAGACCTTTATATATACTAGAACCTATCTTAACAGTAACCAATTACAAATTACCCCTGCAGCATTTCAACAATATAATCACCAATGGCTAACGAACTTGTCATGCCCGGAGACTCAATAGCGTAGAGATTTATCAATCCGTCAATACCATGGTCGCGTGGTCCCTGTATTACATAATCCGTCGCCGGTTCTCCGGGGGCTTGTATTTTGGGTCTAATTCCTGAGTATCCTGGCTGAAGGGAGTTATCAGGCAGGTCTGGCCAGTATTTTCTAACTGCTGCATAAAAACTATCGGATCGTTTTGGATCGACATCATAATTTATTTCATCGATCCATTCGACATCTGGACCAAACCTGGCTTGTCCTGCCAGGTCGAGGGTTAAGTGAACACCAAGACCTGCTTCTTCTGGAGCAGGATAAATTAAGCTAGTGAAAGGTGCTTTGCATCCTGAAAGCGAATAATAATTTCCTTTGCAATAGTGCCAGACAGGTATTTTCTCCCTGGGAAACCCTTTGAATTCGTGGGTCAACTTCTGAGTATGTAATCCTGCGGCATTTATTACTGTTTTTGCTTTTAACTGCATGGGATCATTACCCCCAACATTTAGGCAAATACCGTCATCCTTTAATTCCGCACTCTCCACGGGAGCAAAAAAAGCAAGCATGGCCCCATTAGATTCTGCGTCGCCTTGCAATCCAAGCATGTAGGAGTGGCTATCGGCAATACCCGTCGATGGAGACCAAAGGGCAGTTATGCAACGAACGTCTGGCTCCCTCGCAATTACCTCATTGTGTGATAGTAGTTCTAAGTCCATCACCCCATTTTGTTCAGCTCGTTGCTTTATCTTGTTCAGGGCGCTTATTTGATCTCCTGAAGTTGCAACTATAAGTTTCCCAAGTTTTTTAAATGGGATGCCTCTTTCTTCCATGAAACGGTACATTTTTATTTTACCCTCAACACAGAATTTAGCTTTTAAACTACCCGGCTCGTAATAAATTCCAGCATGAATTACTTCAGAATGTCGTGAGCTAGTTTCCGTTCCAATGGCGTCGGCTTGCTCAAGGATTAGCACCTCGCGCCCTTCAATAGCTAGGGCGCGGGCACATGCTAGCCCGACGACCCCCGCTCCGATCACGACACAATCAACATTTTCAAACAACTACTGCTCCTGTAAAAAATATATCCTTGAGACAAATGAAAAATAGTAACCACATTTACCGTAATTTGAAGTAAGTATAAATTACCAGCTCGTCTTGCTCTATTTAAAACTGTTATGCTGGGGGTGAAAAATGAATAATAATTGGGTTTCAGCGATATCTGAGGACGAGGCAACGGGTGAAACAGCTGAAATTTTTAGTGATATTAGAGCAACGCTTGGCAATGGTGTAGTTAACTTAATTTGGCGACATATTGCTACTATTGAAGGCGCATTACCTTGGGTTTGGCAAGCGGTGAAGCCACTTTATATCTCGGATGTCCTCAAAAATGAGGCTGGCTTTGTATGCGAAAATATTAAATTACCAGAAGTTTCAGCACTGCCCAGTGCCGTACTTAGCGCTGTGAACGTATTAGAGCACGATAGACCGGTAATTCAAAAGATTCTTGATAGTTATAATAAGGGAAATGCCTTCAATCTCCTCGCACTTAGCGCGCTAACGGTGTTACCGGAAGATCACAAAAAGAAAGTCGAAGTGGGCCAAATATTTTTAGACGATATCAATATTCCTAACCTGATAAATCTTGACAGTATGAATGAACAGACAAGGACACTAGTTTTACTGTTGAGTGAATTGGGGGACCCAAAAGATAATAATGTAATACCTAGCTTATATCGTCATCTGGCATACTGGCCAGGTTTTCTAAGTATGTCGTGGAATACTCTAATCCCTATGGAGTTGGATGGTCAGCTTCAGTATATGACCGACCAAACCTATCAATTGGCGGCGGAAAGAGCAGCTAATATTGCGGATGCCGTGGTATGGGGACCAGAACCATTAAGGGCAGAAGAAGTCATGAAAGCGATTGATAACTTCAGAGTTGCAACGATTAG
>CALIMD010000135.1 GCA_938028645.1 uncultured Alphaproteobacteria bacterium | reverse complement strand
AAATCAGTTCTTAGATTAAAACATACAAGTATTTATGGCAGTGTTGATAGAATATCTAGATTTAAAAAAAATTGAAATATTATTCATGAATGCTTTTTTGCATCCACTATGTTGATGTTTCCGATACCGAAGCAGAGACCGCGGGTCACTGGGTAAACGTTTTAGCTTAAAAAATCTAATAGATACTTTATCGTTACTAGAGGAAGTAAAGAATGAAGAAGTATCAATGATCGGTGCGCTAATCATAAAAGAATGAAAAATAAAGTTAGCATCCGCTAAAGTTGAAAACTTGTAGATGATGTAAAAAACAACGCAATGCTCAACGATACAAATACCTTTTTAGAGAAAAAGAAGCTGACCTTTTCGAATCCTGTAACAATAACAATGCCTGCGAGCGGCACGCGGACCGTTGCGCACTTTGAGGCACACTGAAAGAAATATCTTCAAACTTTAGAATTACAGATGCAACCCCTGACCCGGCGGGGTTTGAATGGAAAACAAATTGGAGTATGCCAATGGAAAAAGTGAAAATATTTATTTGAATTAATAACAAATCGGTAATAGGACAATGATTATATATTTTTTTTGGAGAAGCCGATTATGGAGAAGATGATAGGAACCTGGGCGTTAGTGCGGACTGAAGCTACCGACGCCGATGGCAAACCAATAACTTCTGCACCGTTTGGAGGTCATAATATTATCGGGCGAGTGGTATTTACAACAGATGGTCGGATGTCAGCAGCAATCACAGATGCTCGTTCAAAAATTCCAGACGGGGAAACGCGGGAGTATTCTTGTTACGCTGGCGCTTATACCTTTGATGGCAAAACCCTGATAACAACGGTAGACAATTGCTCGGATCCAACCAGAATGGGAACTGAGCAAGTTCGTACTGTTTCGTTCGATGGCGAATTAATGATTTTACAACCACCTCTACGTTCTTATGGCAACAAGCCCGCAGAACACCGAACTTTATGGTGGAAAAAAATCTCTAATATTTAATTATGCATGAGAGTGCCGTTGCGATTTCATTTAAAGAACTGTCATTTTTATGGTTTGATACTTCGAAGCCGCCCAGCTTCTCGGATAAGAGGAAAAACAAGAAATCAGAAAAAATTACTTGCCCATCACAAATTATTATTAAACTTCAAGTAAGCTTAAAATTCAACATCTATTCAACAAATAGCGGCTAGGCAAATGACACTAGCACAAGGGGCTAGTCGGAAAAGGGGCTAATCGCAAAAACATTGTGGAAAAGCCATGAGCAAAGTTGCTGTTAACGCTGCTATAAACGTTATGGAGCGTCATATTAAAGCTTTAAACTCGTTGAACGAAAGTGCACTTGCAAGCACTTTGCATTTTCCACATTATCGTTTAGCGGGAGCCAAATTAGATTGTTGGCAGACTAAGGAGACGTACCTTACAGACTTTAGAATGAGAGCGGGAAGCAAATGGGCTTATTCGGAGTGGGGGTCAATTAAAATACAGACATCAGCCGAACATAAAGTTCATTTGTCAGTCCAAGTAGTTCGTTATGACGACAACGATGAAGTAATCGCAGATTTTGAGTCCCTATGGGTAATTACTTTTAAAGAAAACAAGTGGGCTGCTCAATTCAGGTCCAGCTTTGCATCTGCCTAAGTTAGTCAAAGGCCACCAACAAAAAGTTCCTGTTAAAATTTCTAACCAAATATTGTCCCAACATTTAAGTATTTCTAAGCTCAACCCCCAAGGACCATCCGATAGGATAACGTCTAAATATGGATTCATTTTTATTTAATTAACCAATCTTGCACTTGCTTTTAATTTAAATATTGTCATACATTTTGTTGAAAATTATTTGTTGTGCCTAGAAAATGAAAAGTAATTCGTTTTTTAAATAAAATTATTTTTGCCCAAAAGGAATCACATCATGCCAAGTTTGTCCGTAAATGGTATAAACCTCAACTATCGTTTTGATGGGACTGAAGGGAAGCCTGTATTACTTTTTTCAAACTCACTTATGTCGAACTTTCATATGTGGGACACACAGGTCGCTAAGTTGTCGTCTGATTTCCACATCCTTCGATATGACAGCAGAGGGCATGGACAATCGGACGCACCAAAAAGTGATTATACCATCGACATGCTGGCCGACGATGTGATTGGTCTGCTCGATGCATTGGGTATCGAAAAGATATATTATTGTGGACTTTCAAAAGGCGGCATGGTCGGCCAAAAACTAGCGACGCGAAATCCAGAAAGACTTCATGCTGCGGTTTTCTGCGCAACATCGTCATATATGGGTCCGGGCAATCTATGGCAGGAGCGCATAGATGCTGCCCGCGCGGGTGGAATGCAAAGCGTCTCAGACGGCACGTTAGAAAGATGGTTTACGTCAGATTACCATGAAACTCATTCATCAGAAATCTCCAAAATCAGAGAGATGATACACGCCACCCCCGTGGATGGATTTGCGGGTTGTTGTATCGCTATAAAGGAGATGGACCAGCGCGAAACAATTAAAAACATCAACCTACCTGTTTTGGTGATCGCCGGCGCCGAAGATCCTGGAACTACACCTGCAATGAATAAATTGATAGCCGATAGCATTCCTGGTGCAGAATATGTCGAATTACCGGCGTCGGCGCATTTTTGCAATGTGCAAGCTGCTGATGGATTCAATACTGCTTTAGTAAATTTTCTTTCAAAGCATTGAGCATTCCAAGCGCTTACTTGTTTTATAACAGTAGAGAATAGTTTTTTTACACCGTTATATTTGTGAAATTTAATTTAAGGAAATATCGTTGAACCAAATAAAGTTGGAAAGAAAAATCGAGAACAATATCGGCGATATCAATCTGAATTCACGAAATTTAATGAGTTGTGTCTAATCTAGAAGGAAGAAATAGTGGCAGGCTTTATTAGCACGGTAAGATTTTTAGTTAAGCACGATTGTGTAGATCAATTCATTACACTGCATAATGAACCAGGCGGCATTGATCAGGCTGGCATTGGTTTAAATCAATACTTGATCCGCACCGGC
>CALIMD010000134.1 GCA_938028645.1 uncultured Alphaproteobacteria bacterium | reverse complement strand
AGCTTCCTTTAATAATTAAACTATTGATTAAAACCGTTTATATATGAACACTCATCTCATTATTCATAAAACGGAAAATATATTGTAAGGCAAGAATTTTAGCCTTTGTAATATTATCTATTTTTATTTTCTAAATAGTTTAGAAAAGGATTGTAACTCATTGTTAATAATGGAAATTAATATTTATTTATTGTAAGTTAAAAATAATATAAAAGTAATTTATCTTATTCTAGATGCTTTTTGAGTATGCAACTCTGAAATCTAGAAAATTGCTTTTGTGTCGAGATCAAACGTGGAAATAAAAAAACAAAGAGCGCTTGCAACTCTACTAGCACGGTTGCGCAAAGGGAATCTTCAACAAAGTGGTCTGAAAGAGGATTTAATTCCCCCTTCGAAGGAGGTCGCATATCGCGTGGCTCATCTAGTTGAGCGAGAACTGGGTTGGGAAGTAAAAGGCTGGAAGATTGCCGCGACTAATACAGAAATGCAACGAGCGCTTCGCACTGACACACCGATTTTTGGTCGTGTATATTCACAATTTATAAAGCAATCACCACTCACCGTGAATTTTGACGAGTTGTCTAGTCCTATCCCTGAAGCGGAATATCAGGTGTTCCTTGGGAAGGATTTACCGCCACGGGTTGATAGTTACAAAATAAGTGAGGTTGCTGATGCTGTATCTTCCGTGCACCCGGGACTAGAACTGGCAGAGTGCCGATTTAGGCATGATAAAAAATTTCCTCCGTTAGAGGCAATCTTAGCGGATGGGGCAGGGTCAGGGGTTTTGGTTTATGGCCCTCCCATTGTAGACTGGGAAAAGGTTGATATAGCTAATAACGAAGTAAGTCTTTTGCGTAATGGAAATCCGCAAAGGAAAGGAACGGCATTAAAGGCTCTAGAACATCCATTAATTCCGCTCACGTGGTTGGCCAATGAATTGTCTAGAACTGGCATCGGAATGAAAACAGGGCAGCTCGTCAGCACAGGTACATTGACGGGAATGCTGAGGCCTAAAAAAGGCGAAACCTTCATTGCAGACTTTGGTGCTTTGGGAAAGGCTTCAGGAACATACAAATAGATTTTTATGGAAGAACTATTTTTTTACATATTTGGATTATAATGGGTAGTATTTCCTTGAGCTAAGATAATCTTTTTTAGGTTCCTAATAATTAATTCAACATTTTGGCAGTAAATCACATAACCGATTTTCTCTTCGCGATCATAACGTGTAGACTTTTTTATCAGATTAAATGGGAGAAGAAATAAATGGCTAAAATCAATGGCGCAACACTTATTGCTAGAAGTCTCAAGCAGCAAGGGATCGATCACCTATTTGGGGTGGTAGGTTTTCCTGTGGGCCCAATAGCTGAAGCAGCACAAAAAGAGGGAATCAATTATGTTGGCATGAGGAATGAACAGGCTGCGTCTTATGCCGCCCAGGCTTATGGATACATGACGGGACGTCCAGGTGCATGCATAGTGGTGACGGGACCAGGTGTTGTTCATGGATTGGCCGGGCTGGCTAATGCACAGCAAAATTGTTGGCCAATGATACTGATCGGCGGGGCATCTGAGACATACCGTGGGGGAATGGGGGCTTTCCAAGAAGAACGTCAGGTTCTGATAGCAAGTCCGTTTTGTAAATTTGCCCATGGCATAGAAAGTGTCCAACGAATTCCATATTACGTCGAAATGGCAACACGACACTCCATATACGGAAGGCCGGGTGCGTGCTATCTGGATATGCCAGACGACATTATTCAAGGTGAGTGTGATTTGGCCGATATTACGCAGGTGCAGCGGGTTCCCGAGCCACCGAAGATGATCGCTCCTGCAGAAAATATTGAAGCAGCTTTAGACGTCCTAGAGGGTGCTGAGCGACCGTTGGTTTTAGTTGGAAAAGGAATGGCATGGGCGCATGCTGAAGATGAAGTAAGGGAGTTTATTGACCGTACACAACTCCCTTTTGTAAGGTCTCCTATGGGGAAAGGTGTTGTCCCGGACGACCATCCACTTGCCGCTTCAGCAGCCCGCACTTTGGCTTTACAACAGGCAGACGTGGTGTTCCTTATGGGCGCGCGGTTTAACTGGATTTTCCATTTTGGTTTACCTCCAAGGTTCTCTCCAGATGTAAAAGTGATTCAACTAGATATCTCTCCGGAAGAAATAGGTCACAATAAACCGTCAGAGGTAGCACTTGTAGGCGATGGCAAGGCGATAATGAGCCAAATGAACCAAGCCTTGGAAGGCAGGCAATGGTTTTACCCCAAGGATACTCCTTGGCGTACTGCCCTTGGGGACAAAATTTCGGCAAATGTGGAAACCATTCAAGCGCAGGTTAATGATGACACAGCACCAGCTGGTTATTATCGGGCGTTGCGTGATGTTGCTGCCTGGATGCCAGAAAACGCTATACTTAGTGCTGAAGGTGCAGGGACTATGGACATTGGTCTTACCCAATTACCGGTTTCTGACGCTCGTTCCTGCTTGAATGCTGGAACCTATGGAACCATGGGGGTAGGACTTGGGCATGCCATAGCCGCTTGTGTTGTGCACCCTGATCGACCAGTAATCCATCTTTCAGGGGACTCAGCCATTGGTTTTTCTGGAATGGAAATGGAAACACTGGCCCGTTATAATTTGCCTGCGAAGATCGTTGTTCTAAACAATGGTGGAATAGGACCGGGGATGCCTGACATTCCCGACGATCCCATGATGAAGATGAAGCCAAATGCATTAATATATGGGGCACGTTATGACAAAGTTATGGAAGACTTCGGCGGAAAGGGTATCTTTGTCGAAGATCCAAAGGATATACCTGCTGCTCTCGAAGCGGCCATGGCATTTCCAGGGCCAGCCTTAGTTAATATTGTTATTTCGCAAAATTCGTCCAGAAAACCACAACAGTTTACGTGGCACGCGTAAAGAGCAATAGCAGAATGGACAAACGACATTTATGGTGTCGTTTGTCCTAACTTTCTCAGAGAGAGAATTACTATTTAAAAAATGATCTTTATACTTTCTCGTACAAAAATAGTATTTGTGAACATGAAGCCGACTTATGGGTAGTTTATGGCGAAGAAAAGTATAGCAATAATAGGTGCAGGGCTTTCTGGCTTAACGGTATTTCATAAACTTAAAAACGCAGCCGATATTACTATCTTTGAAAAATCAGCAAAAGTGGGCGGTAGAATTAGTGTTCGGGTAAATCGTAATTTTGAGTTTGATCATGGAGCTCAATTTTTTACCGCAAAAGATAAGAATTTCCAATCATTTTTGGAGCCATTTATTGAACGGGAAGTTGTTAAGCAATGGAATGCTCGGTTTGCTGAGATTGATGGTACCCAAATAGAGTTTCAGAGTAAGTGGGGATCGGAGTTCCCTCACTATATTGGAGCTCCTGCCATGAACAGTTTTCTTGATAGTTTGTCTAATAATGCCCAAATAATATTTGAGAAAAAAGTTGAGGGGATTAAACACCGCGACGATCTATGGGAGTTATATGACAATGATCATAACTCGTTAGGTTGTTATGATTGGGTGATATCTGCAGTACCGGCGCCGCAAACGAATGAAATTTTTCCAAAGGTTTTTGACTTCTGGAATATTCTAAGTGAAATTAAGATGTCTTCTTGTTTCTCGTTAATGGTTGGTTTTAGAGAGCCAATTGAATTAGGGTTCGATGC
>CALIMD010000133.1 GCA_938028645.1 uncultured Alphaproteobacteria bacterium | reverse complement strand
TCCAAATTCTATTTCTTTTAGAGAGATATTCTCTCCGTATTTCTGACTATCGAATTTTTGAAGATCTTTTAATATATCTTTATCAAACCAATACTCTCCAATAGTTCCAGTTGCGTTGTTGGAAAAATCTATATCGCCGTCACCGAATATTATTAACAAGGTTCTAAAGCTACTGAGATTGTTGAGAGTGTTTTTGTACAATGGCATTTGAAGACTAATCACTAGATCGTCATAGCCATCATTATTGAGGTCACCAGCTTCTCCGTCTTCAATCCAGTGTTTCGTTACTATCGATGGTAGAGGTCTTTTACTTTTTTCAAACTTTCCATCTCCGATATTGATCAGTGGATATGTTTTCTTGCCATCTTCTTCGGTTAAAGAAATGATATCCAATAACCCGTCTGCATTTATGTCGGCTACAAGTCCCCCGTGATTAACATCGTTTTTATATGCTTCGGGCAACTCAAATGCCGTAAAGCTCTTTCCGTTTTCATTAATCATCAACAAATCAGGTTCTCCCGCTGGGATATTGGTAATACCCTGTTCCTCAAAGTATTCCGTGTGGTCACTAGTAGTAAAACCTATAAAATCAGGAAACCCATCGTTATTTATATCCTTGAAATACCCCGCTCTTATGTGCCGTCTTGCTGCATTTAAATCAACATTATCTAATTGATTAAATGTTCCATCCTTTGTCCCTAACATTATCAGTGGTGGAACCATTGTTTCGATGTACTCGATCAACAAATCATCAATGCCGTCCAAATTCACATCTGCAACTGAAGTAATTCTAGGTTCTGTATCTCGCTCATTAGTTTTTGAAGTTTTGCTGCCGAATGTTCCTCTTTGGTAAAACGGTATGCTAGTAATTTGCCGCGTGAATAGGTCATCGGTTACAAAATTAGACTCAGTGTGATTTGCCACGAGCGAAGACGTATCTTCTTCAGAGCAATAATTTATTTTATTTGGAAAATTTACGAGCAAGTCGGTTATTTCATTTTGGTCAAGCTTTCCATCGTATTTGGCACCTTTAGTATTATAAAAATCTGTAAGTGCCCTTTCTGTCTTTCCTCCATACAGCCCATCAATTACCCCCACGTTATATCCTAAGTGAGTTAGTAATCTTTGTGCCTGTTCGACAATATTCGCGTAGGAGGTCGTGGCATACATAACAAAAAATATGCTAACTAAAATTCGCAACACTGCACGACTCCTCTCAGTCAATTTTTTCACATTAACACAAAGTGCGTCCAATGCGTCTCATTTCTCTATTAATTATAAAACTACCTTAAATATTGCGCCCAACTCACCCTTCTCACCATTAGTATTTAAATTATTATTTAGTTACAGTATGTTATACATAAAAGCCAAGATGCAATGAAAAGTCATGCGCATAGACGCAGTTTTTCTAATGACAAAATTTCTCTATTTTCTAGGGGTCAGACGCAATAGTTGGACGCACGAATCTGACTTGGTTTCGTTTGCTTCCTGAGCTGTATTTTCCTGCCCGTTCCCAACCTGCTGCTTGCAGACAGTTTAACATCGGCATCGTCCCACGCCTTTTTTAACTTTTCATAAAGCACAGATTTATACCTCCTTTTTTGATGAGATTATAAACCTCTGGTTAATTCACAAGAGCGCCTCAAGAAGGCTAGTACAAACCTTGGTGAGACGCTCTTGCACTAATAGGAGATAAAATGTGAAGTATTAGCGGATAACGAAGTTAGACTTCAGAACCTTACCAGCTTCGATTTTACGGCAGTAAAATGTATCTTTCCCCCCAACTAGCAAGACCTTCTTAGCAAACAAATTCGCTGTGAAAAGAGCAAAATTCGTTACTCACAGATTTATCCCCAAGAAATGTTGATCTAACTAAAAACCAGTGGAAGAAAAAGTGTTTCTCAGTAAGGTAAATTTTTATTACAACTAGTCTTGAATTTTTCGATGGTAGCAATAAGACAAAAATCAGTCAGATAACAATAATGACGTATTTTTGAAATATGGGGGAATAGTATGGTATTATCTTCTGAATGGAACGTTGACTTACTTAGTAATTTAAAGTTGGGACTCAATGGGAAATATGACCCTCAAAACCGTTTGTTATTTAAGAAACAGCACACTGGTTTGTTTGTGGGCGTGAGTGCCCTAGCACTTGCTGCGTGTGGAGGAGGCGGTAGTTCCTCATCTACCGGCAACGAAAATTCAACCTTAATTCCGCAAAGCGGTGATGGCAACGACGGAAATACGTTGGATAGCACTGCTCCTTCTCAAAGCCTATCAAATACAGCATCAGGATTTGAAATTAACGAGCAGTTTGCACTCAAATCAGCTTATACAGCTCCAGGCTACAAAGTATTCACTGAGGCATCGACTGAAGTCGCATTTGCATCAGATGCATATGGGCTTTTATTTATGAATGCCGTAGCTGATTTCAATAATGATGGGCGCGACGACATCTTAATGGATTATGCAGACACATTAACAACACCCATTTTTTTAACATCAAATGGAGATGGAACATTTTCTGACTCAGTGACCGTGACTGGTGATGTAGACGTTAGAACAATAAGAAATACAACGGTGGTGGATCTCAATAATGACGGTTTTCTGGATGTGGTTGCCTTCACTGCCCCACATGGCTGGCAGACGTCCGCATTGGGCGAGCTTTGGGATGGTAGTGAGAGCGATATAATTTACTACAACCAGAATGGTACTTCATTCAACGCAGTGCCCATTTCTTTCGAGACTTATAATCACGGTGGTGATGTTGGAGATTTGAATGGTGATGGGATTTATGAAATTTTCAGCTTAGCGGAGTGGCCGGGCATTACACCTTACACATCAGAGAACGGATTTAGAGGCCTGCTCACCCAAGATACTGATGGAAATTATGTACAATCTAGCAATGTTCTACCTGATGAGTTTGTA